>JAYKJH010000001.1:0-24678 GCA_035285345.1 Nostocaceae cyanobacterium
ACTCGCTACCGTCAACGTCGTAGGTGGTTTTCTGGTGACAGACAGAATGCTGCAAATGTTCAAGAAGAAGGAGGCTAAAGCGTGAGCGATTTTCTACCAACTGGTATTCAACTGACGTACTTAGTCGCTGCATCCTTGTTCATTTTCGGCTTGAAAAAGCTGAGTTCTCCAGCGACGGCGCGGAATGGTAATGTTTTAGCAGCCCTAGGGATGCTACTGGCTATTGTAGCGACGCTGTTGGATAAGCAGGTGCTGAACTACGAGATGATTTTGGTAGCTTTGGCGCTAGGTTCAGCAATTGGGGTGTTTGGGGCATATAAGGTACAAATGACAGACATGCCTCAAATGGTAGGTTTGTTGAACGGTTTGGGCGGTGTAGCTTCGGCTTTGGTGGCTGTGGCTGAGTTTGAGCGCTTGCTGAGTACTTCCCAAGCCATTCCCCTAGATAGCAACATTTCCATGATCATGGACGTGTTTATCGGTGGGATTACCTTCACGGGTAGTATGATTGCCTTTGCGAAGTTGCAAGGGATCATGAGTGGTTCACCGATTACTTTCCCCTTCCAGCAACCATTCAACGCCTTGTTGTTGCTTAGCTTTGTCGTAGGTAGCGTGTTTCTGGTAATTAATCCGAGTAGCCTGCCGATATTCTTAGGATTAGTTGTCATTTCCTTGCTGCTGGGTGTGCTGTTTGTCATCCCCATCGGTGGCGGAGATATGCCAGTGGTAATTTCGCTGTTAAACTCGTTTTCTGGTTTAGCAGCGGCCGCAGCGGGTTTTGTGGTGATGAATAATATTCTCATCATCTCCGGTGCCTTGGTGGGAGCGTCAGGTTTAATCTTGACGGAAATCATGTGTAAGGCCATGAACCGCTCGTTAATTAACGTGCTGTTTGGTGCCTTTGGTGGTGCTAGTACTAGCGCAACATCTGGTGGTGGTAGTACAACAGATAAGACTGTCCGCAGTATCGATCCCGAAGAAGGAGCGATGATGTTGGGATATGCTCGTTCTGTGGTGGTTGTCCCAGGTTACGGGATGGCGGTAGCGCAAGCACAGCACACCGTGCGCGAGTTAGCAGATCAGCTGGAAAAATTGGGTGTGGAGGTCAAGTATGCGATTCACCCCGTAGCTGGTAGAATGCCAGGGCATATGAATGTGTTGCTAGCAGAGGCAAATGTTCCCTACGAGCAGCTTTATGACATGGATGATATTAACACCATGTTCGACCAGACCGATGTGGCGTTGGTAATTGGTGCGAATGATGTCGTCAACCCCGCCGCTAAGGAAGATACCGCCAGTCCAATTTATGGGATGCCAATTTTAGAGGTAGACAAGGCTAAACACGCTATTGTGATTAAGCGCGGTATGAGTACGGGCTTCGCTGGTGTCGATAATGGCTTGTTCTACAAAGAGAAAACCTCGATGCTCTTTGGTAGCGCTAAGGATGTGGTAGCAAAGTTAGTGTCCCAGGTGAAGCAACTTTAGGTAATGGGGAATGGGTAATGGGTAAGCAAGACTATTACCTATTACCCATTCCCTATTTCTTACGCTTAGATTTGCTAGTGGTTTTGACTGGGGTGCTGCGTTGTAATTCGCGTCTTTCTTCTTCTTGGCGACGGCGATCGCGCCAGTTAGCAAGGGTCAAGTAACCCACACCACCAGTGACTGCTACTAGCAGTACTAATGCCGCCACAGACAGAATGCTCAGAAATGGAGTTTCCACGGTTCCCTTATAGTCCGTTGCGTCCCCAGACTACCATTGAAATTGACCAAGTAAACACACTCAACAGTGCAACCCAACCCAGTGACAAGATATCCATATTGCTGTTAAACAAATTTACAAAACGACTCTAAGATTAATCATACTGGGAAGTGTTGGTTATTAGTCATTAGTCATTAGTCATTAGTTATTAGGGTAATGAAAAATACTTTCAATCAGGCGCTAATGGCTGAGCGGGTGGAATCGCTAAAAGCTGGAATTATCGGTGGTTTGTCGCTGCTGTCAGCTTTTGTTATCACTGAATTACTGAATAATTTTGTGCTGGGGCAGTATTTTGAATTACCCTGGAATTATCAGATGCTGTCAGTAAATTGGCAGACTTTACTCAGTGCGGGGATAGCTGGTGCTTCTGGGTTGTTATTTGGTGTTACATATCGTTACATAGTCCGTCAAGATAACAACCCTCAGCTAAAAGCAGGTGGAGTGATGGCGTTTGGGTTAGTGCGAGGATTAGCTCAAGTGGATGCTAAGATAACCTGTAATAATTCCGTTGTACCAGTTATCGTGCTGGCGGGAGAAAGTATCTTGTGGTTTGGGTTAGGAGGGGTCGCACTAGATGCAGCGATGCAATGGGGATGGGTGAAAAGTTTTAAGTAAAGATGCTGGGACTAGGGATGAGGAATTTCTTCCTCTTGGTGAGTCCCCCTTGTCCCTTAACTCACATTAAACTCTTCCAACTCTGGTTGTCCAAACAGCATATTTTTATCTACTGCTGAGAGGGTTTTATTCTTCGCCTTGTCAGAATTGAGACACTGACATACTAACTGTGCCACATCTGCACGATGGATCATCCCTGCAACGCGGGGATTTTCCGTTAAAGCAGCATTGCCGGTAGCAGGTTCAGATTTTAACCCACCGGGACGGATAATGGTGTAGGTGAGTCCACTCTCAATCAGATGCTTTTCAGCTTTTTCCTTTTCGGCTAAAACTGCTCCTAGGGCTTCTAAAGCTTGGGGAGACAAAGCCACCACACTATCACCAGTGCCGATGGAAGACACCAGGATAAACCTATTTATCCCAGCTTTCACCGCTGCATCGATGAGATTTTTATTACCCAAATAGTCTACCCTTTCCCCTTCTTGCGGTAAACCGCCAAGGGTACTGATAACCGCGTGGATCGGTTCTGCACTCAGCATGGTGGCTTCCACATCAGCAGCATTCAAAGCATCACCTAGAACCACCTCAATACCCATTGCTTCCAACTCAACACGGGCTGTATCTGTTCTCAAGAGTGCTTTTACCTTGAGATTTTGGGACCTCAAGCATTTGGCGATTTCTTTACCAACACCGCGACTAGCACCAGCGAGAAAAATGTTAGATGCATCCGACATATGGATTTTGGATTTTAGATTTTAGATTTTGGATTGGGAGCAGTTAGTTGTCAATAAATTTCAACCTCCCCATCTTAATATTCTGTAATTACTTTTGCGGTTTTAGTAGCGCTGTCTCCTAAGTCAGTGGGGTGACATTACATTAAATTAACAAATGTGTTGTAACAAAACAGAAATATATAACACGTTATCCTTTGTTGGGAACTATTATGTAAGTCTATTGAGTCTATCAACTTGGTGTATCTAAATTTATACAACTACGGTAAGAAATAGTACCCAAGAGAGGTACTGTCAATTTTAACCCAGGTTACTCACAATAAAGAGTAGAAGATTTGATTCAGCAGACAAACTATAAACAAGCCTGTGAACTAGTGTTTTCTGCTCCTTTATTTGCCATCGCATCATTGCAAAAGGAGATAATTTTTGATGGCTCGCAACAATCAAAAACCATTTAGGGTAACATGTTCTCGACACGCTTACACTCGTTGCCCCATCTGTTGTATTCTACCGCCGCACGTCCTGGAAAATATTGCTGTCAACGGCAACCAAAATCAGCGTGCTTGGGCTTTTCACACTTTAAATGTTTCTGCACAATTTCGGGGACGCCGGGAAGTAGTCGGTAATATCTTTTTATCACCCCCGACTGGTGTCAAACGCCGTACCATCTACGATGCTAAAAATAGCAATAACCTTCCAGGGATGCTGGTACGTGGTGAAGGAGACCCACCCAGCAGTGATGTAGCTGTCAATGAAGCCTACGATGGGGCTGGGGCAACCTATGATTTATACTCGGAAATATTCGAGCGCAGTTCCATTGACGATAAGGGACTGCGTTTAGACTCTACCGTGCATTACGGGGTCAAGTACGACAACGCCTTTTGGAATGGCGACCAAATGGTCTATGGTGACGGTGACGCTGAACTTTTCAACCGCTTTACCATCTCAATTGATGTCATCGGGCACGAGTTAACTCATGGTGTGACCCAGTATGAAGCTAATCTGACATATTATGGGGAACCAGGAGCGTTGAATGAGTCCTTTTCCGATGTCTTCGGTTCCTTGGTGAAGCAGCGAGTCAAAAACCAAACTGCAGACCAAGCAGACTGGCTAATTGGTCAGGGTTTGTTGGCAGCTAAAGTTAATGGTGTTGCTTTGCGTTCCATGAAAGCCCCTGGTACAGCTTACAATGACCCTGTGTTGGGGAAAGACCCCCAACCCGCTCACGTCAAAGATAAGTACATTGGACTGCAGGATAATGGCGGGGTACATATTAACTCTGGTATTCCCAACTATGCCTTTTACCTGACAGCAATGGAAATTGGTGGTTATGCTTGGGAAAAAGCTGGGAAAATTTGGTATGTCGGTCTACGCGATCGCTTGCGTTCTAACACCAACTTCAAACGAGCAGCCAACATACTAATTGGAGTCGCTGGAGAACTCTATGGTGTTGACTCTAAAGAACAGAAAGCTGTGCGTAACGCTTGGCAAAAAGTCGGTGTAATCTAGGGATTAGGGACTGAGAACTGGGGACTAGGGATGAATCTATGCACCTACTCCCCAGTTCCCACTCACCAATCCCTATTCAGCACTCAGGACTTGAAAAAATGCGGATATCCTTTGAACGCAGTGGCGGGTTTGCGGGGATAATTATGTCCACTACTGTGGATACTGCTAATATGACGGCTAACGAAGCCAGCCAAGTCAAGCAACTAGTGGAAGTCGCAGATTTCTTTAATTTAGCGGCTGTGATTACTTCCCCTCAAGCCCAGTATGACCGTTTTCAGTATCGGGTAACGGTGGAAGATAACAATAAGCAGAATACAGTGGTAGTAGGTGAATCGGCTATTCCCGGAAACTTAAGACCGCTGATTGATTGGCTGACCGCTGCAGCAAAGAAAGGTAATTCTTAATTCGTTACCTGGTTACTTCTACCTTTTGACTGGATAAAATTTCCCAAGCAGCTCCCCTGTAGCCATATTGATAAATTTCGGGATGGAGAATCTCTGCTAAAATTTCCAGCGAGTCTACTAGCCGTGGTCCGGGACGGTTGAAATAAGAATTGCCGTCGGTAATATAGACTCTGCCACTTTGGGTTGCGTGTAAATTTTGCCACTCTGGACGCTGAGTGAGCAGCAACGCTTCTTGGTGTGTGCGCTGTAAATCAAATCCGCAGGGCATAAAAATTACTACATCGGGATTGATGTCTATGAGTATTTCCCAAGGCATGACATGGGAAGGTTGACCGACCGTACTAAATAGTGGTTCTCCTCCAGCTATAGTGACTAATTCCGGAATCCAGTTAGAGGCACTCATCAAAGGGTCAACCCACTCTAGACAGGCGACTTTGGGAATCTCGGCAGCGGACAGTCCTTGGTTTTTATGCTCGATAATTTTTACACGAGCCAGGAAGTTTTCTAGTATATTTACTGAATCTACACCGAGGATATTAGCGACTCGTTCAATATCAGTCCAGATATCTTTGAGGACATTGGGTTGTAAAGAAATAATTTCCGGGGAACTGGAAGTCAGACTAGCTACTGCCTTTTCTACCTCACCCAAACTAACAGCACAGACATCACACTGGTCTTGAGTGATAATGTGAGTCGGCTGTAATTTTTCTATAACATCGGTTTTGATTTGATAAATACTCAGGGCAGATTGTAGTAAATCGTTCACATTGTCGTGTATTTCCTGACTGGAAGCATTGCTGTTGAGCCGCGCTTGGGTGCAAATGGGACGGTCTTGGATTTCTTCTGGGTAGTCGCATTCGTGCGATCGCCCAACAATAGCATCAGTCAAGCCTAATGCTGCCACAATCTCTGTAGCGCTAGGGAGTAGGGAAACTATTCTGAGGCTATTTTCGTTCATGTCCACCTTCCCAAACATATGCTTTCCATATAAGAATTGTCCCAAAATCAAGCACCAAAGGCATCTTTCTCTGGATTAAAGGTTTCTTAAGAGAATCTACATAATTAGAGAGAGTGACTAGATGATGCTCCCTCGGTAATAGTTATTTATGCATAAAGAGTTATATAGGGGTTCCTCGTGGGATTAAGTACAAACACTCATTCGGTAAAATGTGTTCTCTTACCCTTGTACTTGGGTCAAACCACAACCGTTATATTTTGATGTCAAAAAATAAAAATAAGCTCATTACAATGTAGAAAATACTTAAATAAAAGTATTTTTTTTACTTGAAAGCAGTTTTAGTACCTGAATAAATGCAACAATCATCACGTAACCAAACATCATAATTTCCAAATCATGTCTAAAATAAAAGATAAAATATTTGTTAAATTACAAATGTTGGTAATATTTGTAACATTAAGTAAAATATATTAATGTAACTTAATACAAGGAAATATGACTTATTTCCACCCCAAAATTTCAATCTCTAATTCCAGAATCTCAGAAATATGGGGAAATAATTTCAGACAGGCATTGTTGAACATAGAAACTCATAAATAAAAATACAGGGTGTATATGAGAATCGTTGCTAGGAAAACTGGAAAAATCACAGCTAATTCAGAGAAGTTACTCAAAGGGTGGCACACATGGCGAAAAACACCGTAACAATCTTAATTATTGACAATCATCACAATTCCTGGGTTGCCAAAATTATCGAACAAGCAGAGAACAAAAATTCTTGTATATCCAGTAGATTCCAACTGATTCAAATTGCGAATTTATCAGAAGCAATTGCAGTTTTTGCAACCGAACAGATTAATTTAATCTTGGTAGTTTTGCCAGAAAATGACCCAAAACAATTAGAAATAATCAGCCAATTACGAACGATTGTCCCAGAAATACCATCTGTGGTACTCAGCGATTCAGACGATGAAGAAATTGCTCTCAAAGCCGTGAGCATGGGAGCGCAAGATTATATAGTTAAAGAAATAGTAACTCCGGAAATGTTGCGGCGGAGATTGCTGTGTGCCATTGCTCGTCACGAAAGTAAAATTACTGGCACAAAACAGCATTTTTCAGGAGTTGCAAATAGAATATCAAATGATAAATGGGCAGCTAAAGAAGCGATAAATCAGGCAAAAAATCAATTTCTAGCAACTATGAGTCATGAGTTGCGGACGCCGATAAATGCCATTATGGGATTGTCAGAAGTCCTTATACAGGAAGTGTTTGGCTCTTTAAATCCCAAACAAGAGGAATTTATCCAGAGTATCTATAGCACGAGCGAACAATTACGAGAATTGGTTAATAATATCCTTGATTTTTCGCAGATAGAGGCAGGAAATGAGCAATTAACACTCTCGAAATTGCAAGTATCAGAACTTTGTAATTATGTCCTATCGACAGTGGCAGATAGTGCCTATGATAAACAGTTGCAACTAAAATATCAAATTGATGTGGCTGCCGATATTTGCATTGCTGATGTGCAGCGACTCCAGCAAATGCTGTTAAATTTGCTGAACAATGCTATTAAATTTACTCCCAGCGGTGAAGTTTCATTAAAAGTCAAAAAAGTGAAACAAGGGATTACTTTTACTGTAGAAGATACCGGCATTGGCATTGCTCAAGAGGATTTACAATACCTGTTTCAACCTTTTCAACAACTGGACAGTCAGTTAAATCGGCAATACGAAGGTACCGGATTAAGTTTAGCATTAACGCGCAAATTTGCTCAGTTACATGGTGGAGATGTGACAGTAGAATCTACCTTGGGAGAAGGTAGTAGATTTACAATTTTTTTGCCCCAACCCTACCAAGAGAAGAGGAACGATGGGGAACAGAAAGCAAAGAGTCAGCAATTGCTGGATATTGCTGCTATCAATCGGCGGATTTTAATTGTGGAAGATGATGACCGCAGTGCCAAAGTATTAAAGGATTATTTGGAGGTTATTGGTTATCAAGTTGAGCATTTAGGTGATGGAAATCAATTTTTACAGCGAGTCCGAAGTCAAGAACCAGACTTAATCTTATTGAATATGAACTTACCAGGAAATATTACTGGCTTGGATCTGCTCAAATGCTTGCGTAAAGAACCAGACTTGCAAGATTTACCAGTATTACTGTGTACTCCCCAAAATGTATCTATTGACAGCGAAAAATTTCTACCAATGGGTGCAAATAACTATCTAAAAAAACCCATTGGTATCACCCAACTAGAGTCAATGTTGATAAGGTATTTGAATTAGGGAATGGGTAATGGGTAATGGGTAATGGGTAATGGGTAATGGGTTAATTACCAAGAGAATTTAGGTAAGCGTTAAGTTTTGGTGGTAAGTCGTCAATCAAGGGTTTAAGTTTGGTAACATGTTCTGCTGTTAAGAGTTTCCGAACATAAGCCAATCGTAGCCAGTTAATAGTTTCATATAAAGAACCTCTAGCCATTTTGACAAAACGCTTATTGTCTTGGTAATTATAACGTCCTCTCCCTTCGGCAATATTGGCGCAAACACTATCTGCGGCGCGAACAATTTGTCTACCCATAGTATCTTGAGAGAAGTTATCCCATTGCTTGACAATGTGCCAAATTTCATTCGCCAATTTTTCAGATAGCCGGTAAACCTCCAAATCTTCAAAATCAGGTCTTGCCATCCCCACAACCCCAGTGACTCACACCTGACTTATCATTCCCATTACCTATTACCTATTACCTATTACCCATTACCTCCTGAGTATTGACAAAGACTGCCAAGCTTTGATTAGATTACCTTGCATCAGGGCTGCTACGCCATTGAGGGCTTGAATTTCGCGACTGTTGGGGTTAAGGGCTAAACTGGGTTGGAGAGACTTTTGAGCGGCTGCTGGTTGCCAGTTGTAGAGTTGGACAAAGGCGAGATAAGCGTAAGCATAGGGGTTTTTTGGGTCTAATTCTATGACTTGTTTGAGGGCTGCGATCGCACCGTTTACTTGGCGTTTCAGGACATGGGACAAAGCCAGATTATACGCCAAATCTTTATTAGGGCTTTGTTTCAAGCGATACGCCAAAGTTTGCTGTGCCTGTATCAAATAGTCCTGAGTCGGGTCATATTGATTTATCCGCCCAACTTCGTCAAACAAAGATTCTAGCGCCTCTGGTCCTTTGGGTAAATTAGCTGCAAGTACCCGCAGTTGGGTAACTAAATCTAACTCCGGTGCGGGTGTAGGGGTAGCATTGGCTGCAATTTGCAAGGTTACTGGGGGTACTGGGATGGGATAGGTTTCCCCTGTTACCCTGTTCAGATAAGTCGCCTCTAGAGTATAGTTTCCCGCTATTGTATCCCCCGGAGGTAACATCGCCATGCGTTCAGTTAATTGAACAATCTGTAGGGGTGGGGTTCCCCCTCCCTTCCTGAGTCCTGAATCCTGCAAGTTACCCATAGCAAAACCGTGGTCATGCAACCATAGGGATTTTGACCTCACCCCCAACCCCTCTCTTGCAAGGAGAGGGGAGAGAGACTCCTCCTTCCCTACCAGGGAAGGGGGTTGGGGGGTGAGGTTTTCTGGGGAATTACGCCAAGTTAACAACACCAAACCAGACTGTAAATCTTTCCAGTCACCAGTCCACTCGTAGGTGACAGGAACTGGTATCCCTGGTGGTGCGGTTGCAGGTACAGTAACTTGCGATAGGGTAACTTTAGCTGACGCTTGGGAAACAGGTTTAACCTCTGCTGGTGGCAGTTTCTGATGATATAGGTTAAGCGTACTACCATCAGGCAAACTCCACGCTTTGTTGAGTTGGAAATCGCCCCCTTGCTCCACCAATTTAACTATATCAGCTTGGGATTCCCGGACTGAGCCTTGGTCGCCAGTTTTAGTAACAAACCAGGAAAGCGATCGCGCGTCTTGGGGGACAAACTTTTTCCTAACTCCCACCTGACGTCCGTAAACCTGGAAGTTTTGCAAAGCTCCATAGTAATTGAGATTATGTTGGTTAACCTGTCCCGTCGAAGGTAATACTCCCAGGGTCGAACGCAAATATGGTTCTGTTTGGATAATTTCAGCAATTACCTCCCGGTGGGGAAACTCCACTCCCCGATCAGGACGAATTTGGGAAAAGGGACTGAGGATATTTGTCACCCTATCTCCCACCACACCCCCAATCGGAAACAGATTCAGCACCATCAGCAGCGCTGCTAAACCCACCGTACAAATACGGACACGTTGCGCCCAAAGACTACGCCATTGAGTTAAGCCATAAGCCAGAAACAACGCCACCACTGGTAAATAGGGCAACACATAGCGGTCATCTTTATTGATATTCAACGTTGAAAACAGATAACCCCCCAACCAAAACACCGCCAACCACCGTAGGGGTGGGGTCTCCCCACCCCTTGGGGTCTCCCCACCCCAAGAGGTCTCCCCACCCTTGGGGGTCTCCCCGTCCCTGGGAAATTTGGAGCGTCCCCACCACAGGAGTAACATCCCAATGGGGACAATTAACAGGGGTAAAGAAAGCTGATGGGGTAACTGCTGTGCATAAAAAGTCCAAGCTTGCAGGGTATTCAAACCCGGATCGCCTTCTGCAATCGCCGAATCTATCGTAGCCCGTTTTCCTGAAGTCAGGACGGTTAACCAATTAGTCCGATACCAAGGACCAAACACCAACACTGACAAACACAAAGCAGCCACAAGTTGCACCAAACGTCCCCAATAGCGACGCCGCAAAGCCCCTACAGCCACCCAAACAATGGGAGTAAATAGAAAGAACAACGCCGGTTGCTTCGTCAGCAAAGCGCATCCTAGGGATAAACCAAAAGCCAACGTCCATAGCCAATGAGCATGGGTAATTATTAATTCTCCCTCTGCTTTCTCCCTCACCTTGTCCTCTCTACCCCTCTGTGTTCTCTGCATCTCTGTGGTTAGGTAACTATTTCGCCACGCTGTCAGACAGAAGAACGAAAGCGTCACCATCGCCGCTAGGGGAAAATCTAGGAGAAACTCCAGTCGCAACCGATACAATGCTGGGAGAACTTGACAAATAGCAGCCGCCCACAAACCGACTTCCACACTAAACAACTGCACTCCCAAACCATAGACAGAAGCCAGTAAAATCGCGTTGAAAAACAACATAATCAACGTCGCTTGGGCTGACCCGGTGCCAATCACATGTTGCAAAGCACCAGTCACAATGTAAGTAAACGGCGGTATTTTCGACGACAGCAACCACAGATTATGCCACCAATCACCATTCAACCACTGAGGATTTTGTAGCGCTCGCCAGTAATTTAAAGTACCCGTTAAATAATCCGCCTGGTCCCACGACGGAACAGAACGATCCAAAGCAAACCAGACGCGATCGCACACCGCTCCCAACAGCCAAATCATAACCAGAATCAGGAGGCTGGTAAGTCTCTTGTGCTTAACGGTGATGTTCACAGATAAATCATCCTCATCAAATCCGGGTGGGGAAACCCTGCCAGGGGCGGGGAAACCCTGCCCCTACGGAATGTTGTACGTTTTTCTGGACGGGGAACCCTGCCCCTAGGTTAATTTTTTCCTCATTTTTACATGAGGAATACCCGCTTCCTGAAATGGTTCCCCTTCCTGGACAAAACCTAGCTGCTGATGCAAGTCCTGAACATACATCTGAGCGTGAATCACCACATCTGGGATATTGTGTTGCGCTGCAACCTGTAGTGCTTTTTGCATAATTTGCTTACCAATACCCCTTCGTCTAGCGCTAGACAACACAGCCAGTCTTTCTATCTTGGCAGTGTTTGCATCCAAAATTCTCAGCCTAGCCGTCCCCACAGCCTGGTCATCCAAATAAGCAATAAACTGCTGGCAACTATGATCGTGACCATCAAAATCTAGCGCTGCATCTATCCCCTGTTCCTGTTGAAAAACAGCAACTCTAATTGCGGCTATTTTCCCCCATTCATCGGGTAAATTAGCAACTTTGACCGTGAAATCATACATGACAATCATTTATTTGCACCCTATGCACTAAGAGCTAAGGCTTCACGAACGCTTATTCATAGCTCGTTATTTTGATAGCGCTAAATTGTCTCCGGGTCAATATTTAATTCTCGCAACTTTTGTGCCATCCGTTCCGCATCTTCTTCCGGTGTCGGAACTAGCTTGCCTTCACTAGTAAAAAACCGCACATAATTTTGATAAATTCCCAAATATAAGCCTAACTGATGACTCCACAAATGTCCTTGAGGATTTGGTTCTATAGCTTGATATTCACCATCAACTAGATGAAACCCAGTAAATTCTAAAGTATCTGGATCGAACCAAAAATAATCAGGAGTGCGGAAAGTATCTTGATAAATTTGTTTCTTTAAACCTTTATCAGTATCAGCAGTTTTACGAGATAATATTTCCACAATTACATTGGGATATTTACCATCTTCTTCCCAGACCACCCAACTTTTACGGGTTTTTCTTTCAGTTCCTAACACCACAAAAAAGTCTGGTCCGCGGAAGTCCTCTGATTTCCGTTGCCGGGGACTGTAGTAAATGGTAAGATTTCCAGCAGCATAAAAGTCATTTCTATCTCGCCACAGCCATTCCAGACAGGTGAGGAGTAAGATGATTTGCCGTAAGTGTAGTTCAGTTTCCAAGGGTGGTTCGTCGCTGTATAAGTCACCTGGGGGAAAGATAACATCTTCGCGGATATCTGGGGGAGAGTCTAATTCTTTAGTAACGGACATAGCAGGAATGGGTGTAATGTCGCTATGCGTCTAGTGTAATTGGGGTTGGCATCTTTGATGATGAAAGTGAGGCAATTGTGCAATGGATACCCGATTAAAATACCGAGACATCATTAAGAGCGTACTCCAAAAACATGCTGATTATCGCGCTACTCTACCCGATGGTTACAATTCCCAAGTTCTGTTTGATATCGAACCCCTTCTTTTAACCGTTTTTCATCCCACCACTAAACTGTCAGGGGTACTCGCTACGCTCGATATATCCCCTGACAGCTATAGTGGGAGTCTTCCCGGCGAATTAGATAAAGGGCAAGATATGCAAAAGCTCAAAAACCTCTTCTCTTCGCGTCCTTGGCATCTATGCGCCAAAGGCGCACGCTGAGTCCCAAAGGGACAGGCTTCGCGAACGCGTAAGGCGGTTCAATCAGTAGGGCAGGCAAGATACCTACCCACAAATGCTACACTACTGGGCCCCCTCAATCGGTGCAAAACCCTGACGCTGGATATTTTCCGTCACCGTGCGCGGTTCCAGGAACTGCAGCAGGTAATCCGGACCACCCGCTTTAGAACCCACACCCGACAACTTAAATCCACCGAAGGGCTGTCTTGATACTATCGCCCCCGTAATTGTACGGTTAATGTACAAATTTCCCACTTCAAAATCTGACTGCGCCATTTCAATATGGGAAGGCGTGCGAGAATATAACCCACCAGTCAAGGCGTAATTTGTCCCATTAGCAATATCCATCGCTTCGGAGAAATTCTTCGCCTTAATCACCGCTACCACGGGACCAAAAATTTCCTGTTGAGCAATTACTCCATCTGGCGGTACATCACTAAAGATAACCGGACCGATAAAATAACCGTTATCCGGTGCAGACATTTCCAAGGCTACCTTGGCTTCTGCTTTACCCTTGGCAATGTACTCGCGGATGCGATCGCGTGCCGGAGCATCAATCACTGGACCCACTTGCGTACTGGCTAATTCGGCTTCCCCAATATTTAGGGATTTTGTCGCTTCCACAAACCGCTGTACAAAGGTGTCATAAATCGGTTCCAGGACTATCACCCGCGAACAAGCGGAACATTTTTGTCCGCTGTAACCAAAGGCAGATTGTACTGCCCCGACAACAGCCTGGTCTAAATCAGCACTCTCATCTACAATGATGGCATTCTTCCCACCCATCTCGGCAATGACTCGCTTCATATGCTTTTGACCCGGTTTCAGAATTGCGGCTTCTGCGTAAATTCTACAGCCTACTTCTTGAGAGCCAGTAAAAGCAATGACATGGGTGTCTGGATGATTAACTAGATACGCACCGACTTGGGAACCCTTACCGGGGACGTATTGGAAGACACCTTTAGGAATGCCAGCCTCTACGAGGATTTCTGTCAGCTTGGCGGTAATTACAGAAGAGGTTTCCGCTGGTTTGAGCAAGGTACAGTTACCTGCAACCAGCGCTGCTACGGTCATTCCCGTGGCAATTGCTAGGGGGAAATTCCAAGGAGAAATCACCACTGCAATTCCCTTTGGCTGGTAGATATAGCGATTATTTTCGCCAGGAATGTCGTAATTAACACCCTGGTCTAGCCGTTCCATTTCATCAGCATAGTAACGGCAAAAGTCGATGGCTTCCGAGACTTCCCCATCGGCTTCCCGCACGGGTTTACCGACTTCTAGCACTATAATTGCAGATAATTCAGCGCGGCGTGCTGACATTAAATCGGCGGCTTTGCGTAGCACTCCAGCGCGTTGTCTGACGGGTGTTTTTCGCCAAGCGGGGAAGGCTGCTTTGGCGGCTTTCATCGCCATTTCCGCTTGTTCGACGCTAATCAAACCAATTTTCCCGACGTCTTCGCTAAAGTTGGAGGGGTTGAGGGAATCAATAATTGTTTGGGAACTGACGTATTCGCCGTTAATCAGCGGTAAATAGGTTTTACCCAATTCAGCGCGGACTTTTTGGAATGCTTGCTGAGATTCCCTTCTGGCGATTTCTTCGGCGTAGTCGGTGTCTGCAGCGTTGGGATACTGAGTAGTAGAGCGGGGATATTTGCTGTCAGCTTTAGCGACGGATGGGGGTGCAATTAATTCCTCAACGGGTCGTTCTTCTAGATTTTGCCGCAGGAAGGAACTATTAGCAGTATTTTCCAGCAACCGGCGGATGAGGTACGCCATACCGGGAATTAAATCACCGTAGGGACAGTAAACGCGGACGCGATATCCTCTATCGACTAAAGCTTTTGCTAGTTTATCCCCCATACCGTAGAGGACTTGCATTTCAAAGCGGCGACGGGGGATATTTAAAGCTTCAGCTATAGCAATAGCATGGGATTGCGATCGCACGTTATGGCTACCAATCGCGGAGTAAACATATTCGTGATTTTCGAGCAATAACTGGGTGATGGCTTCAAAATTAGCATCCGTTGCTGGTTTATCGTTGTAAACTGGTTGTTCCCAGTCTTTTTGAGCGGCTTTGATGGTTTCCTGGTCCCAATAGGCGCCTTTGACGAGGCGGATAGTGATTGGATAACCGCGACCTTTTGCCCAAGCGATTAACTCCTGTGCATCCTTTGCGCTGTCGCGGAGGTAAGCTTGAATAGTCATCCCGACATCGGTACGGGTGCGGAACTCGTCTTCCAGTAAGATTTTCTTGAGAATGCTGAGAGTTAAATCTTTGTAAGCATACTGTTCCATATCAAAGTGAACAGCGGCACCCAATTCTTTAGCACGACGCAACAGAGTGCGGATGCGATCGCTCACCTTTTCTTCACTCCCCTGAGCATCCAGGGGGTCAAACTGGGAGTAAAATGCAGTCAGCTTCACAGAAACCTGGACTTTCGCTAGCTCTTCACCGTCCGCTTCATCAATAGCGCTAACAGTTGACCATTTTTTACTAGCTTCAGTTAACTGTGCCATCAATTCCAGATAGCTTTCCAGGTACGACTGCGCTTCAGCTTCCGTAATTACGGCTTCACCTAATAAATCGACAGTGAAAGCCATCTTTTCTTTCCGCAGCCGTTCAATAGTTTTCAGGGCTACTTTGATGGTATCGCCAGCGATATATTTTTGCGCCAAAGTTTCCACAGCAGTAGAAACTGTAGTTGCAGCAACTTGTCCCGGCATAGAGTCAGGGTTAGCAAAGTTTAGCATTCCCTTGAGGGCAGCGGGAAGTTCTACCGAAGCATCACCCAGATACTCTTGTAAATGGGCAGCGATTTCTGGTTTGCTATGCAAAGCGGGTAGAGTATCGATGAACCGAAATAATTGTACTCGTAAGCCAGGGTTGCCCATTGCCCAAGCAAGTAGTTTATCATCCCAGCGCATTTGGTCGCGCAAAGAGGCAAAAAACGAACGATTTTCGCGCGTCGCGGCTAATAATTGTTTAGCAATTTCTTGAGTCTTAGTTTCGTAGACGCTTTTTTGTACTTCTAATACCACAGACTGCGGCTCCTAGGTTTCAGGCAAAGTCAAAGCAGAGAATTGGGCAAATCCTCTCCTAATATCATGTTATTTTAAATCACCGTTTGTAGTTGCGCTTTAGGGCGATCGCGCAACTACAAACCCTGAATAATATGTCAGCAAACTTATAAATTAACTTTTCATAATTATCCCGAAATCGTAATTTCACTGATGAATTATAAATAACAATGCCAAGCCCTAGTCAATGCTGCTTATCAAGTAGCAATTGCTAGCCTGTAAATCCGTTAATTAAAATTGTTGGTGAATGCAGGTGAATCGAAATTCTTGGAGAAAGTTAACTATAGCGCTACTGTTTTTCACAAGTCTTTGCTTGCCATCTTGCCTCAATCATCCCAGCGATGCCCAGTTAACAACATGGCGAGAGGAAGCTATCTCTCGCAATGCAGAGCTTGTGGCATCTTATGGTCAACAGGCAGCAAATAGTGACTGGAATTTACTAATACAAGGGCAAACAGCCACCGGGAAGCCATTAGAGTTGAATTGGCAACAGGTGCGGACTGGAGCAACTGCTAATGTCAAAACTAACGACCCCAATTACGTAATTAAGCCTAATAAAATTTTTAACTTTCGGGGAATTTTAGTATCAAAATTACTAAAGAGCATTAGTAATATTCCGGATGTCAAAACTGTCACTTTTATTTCTTTTGATGGGTACCAAGTCACGGTCAGCTTGGAAGATTTGCTCGCATATCCGATTACCTTAGCAATCGAGAGGGATAACCAACCCCTAGCTCGTGACCAAGGGGGACCGATTTATTTAATATTTCCCTATAATCAATATCCGGAACTAAAACAAAAGTATACATCAGGAGATTGGGCGTTTTATGTTACCAACATCATAGTGGGTACTGAACCAGTCCAACTAACGCTTGGGAAGCGACAACTAGACTTAGCCACCTTGGACAAACTACCGCAAGTCACACTATTTCAACCTGTGGACTACCGGATAGGCTGGCCTAGTGGTAAAGTCAAACTTCAAGGGGTACGTCTACGGGATGTCTTAGCCTTAGCTGGTGAACAGCTACCTGAGTCTGGTGTCGTCTTGGTACAGGGTAAAGCCCCAATTTACCGGGACACCAATAATCCAATCCGCTTGAGTGCCAAGACTTTACGTGAGTGCGATGTAATTCTTGCAACCAGATGGGGTGAAGACAAACAGCCAATTCCTGCCAAGATGGGTGGTCCGCTGACCTTAGCTTTTGGTGATAACTGCCACACCAAAGTCAGTGACCAGCGATGGGTGACATTTGTAGAACAACTGAGCGTAGCACCATGAAATTCTTTGCCTTCCGTTCAATTCGCACCCGGATAATGACGGGTACGACAGCGTTAATTGTCGGGTTGATGGGGGGTGTGGTCTCAGTGTGGGCAAATACGGAAATCAACTTATACCGCCAGCAGCAACTGCATCAGGCGCGAGCTTTATCCAAGTTATTGGATTATACCCTCAGTGACCAACTGGCAGAACAAAACTGGAGTCAAATTCGCCTTTATCTTGATTTGCTAATGCAGCAGAATGAGGATTTTGTCTATATTTTAGTGTCTGATATCCGCCAGCAAAATCAAATTGTCGCCGCTTCCCCTGGGGAATTCCAAGAAAAGTACATTCCTGATATAGTTCCCCTGTCTACCACTCATCAGGCTTTGGGGTTATCTAACAAGGATAGCACTACCCCTACCTTCGCCCTGCGGGATATACAATTTTCTCAGAAAGTGCGTGCCAAGCGGGGGGAACAACTAATTGAACTAGCCTCAGAAATTCGGATGACATCTGGTGAAAAATTAGGCACATTACGCATCGGGTTATCACAGAGATACGTAAACCGTGCCATACTCCATGCTTTAGCTCAGGCTTTATCCGTGGGAGGTTTGGGGCTTTTTATTGGTTTGTTATCTTCCTATATTCTTGCTAGGCGCTTGAGTAAACCGATACTACGGTTGCAGGCGAGTGCAGCCAAAATTGCCGCTGGAGACTTAAAACATCGCGCAGAAGTGGACATTTCTGATGAAATTGGTGCCCTAGCAAAATCATTTAATGAAATGTCTACAGCTTTGCAAGATTCCTTTAGTAAATTGCAGTTAACTGTAGAATCTTTTGAGAGATTTGTTCCCGATAAATTCCTCGCTGTTATCGCTCCCGAAGGGATTGAAAATATTCAAGTAGGGGTAGCATCTACCCAAACCATGACAATTTTATTTTGCGATATCCGGGGTTACACTTCTATATCGGAAATGATGACACCTCTGGAGACTTTTACTTTTTTAAATGACTACCTCGATTGTATGGGTCAAGCAATTGACAAAGCCGGGGGATTTATTGATAAATATATCGGTGATGCGATAATGGCATTATTCGATGATACCCAAACTGACTGCGCTTTAAATGCAGCAATTCTTATGCGTCGCAGTCTTGCTGAATTTAATGAACAACGCCGACAAAAAGGCTTACCAAAAATTGAAATTGGTATTGGTATTCATCGCGGTGAAGTGGTGATGGGTACCGTAGGATTTACTTCTCGTATTGAGTCTACAGTTGTCGGGGATGCAGTTAATTTAGCCTCCCGTGTAGAAGGTTTAACTAAACTCTATGGTTGTAATATTTTACTGACAGAATCTGTGGTGTGTGGTTTATATTATCCAGAACAATTTGACTTGCATTTAGTGGATAAATCTGTGAAAGTTAAGGGGAAAGATGAAGAGGTGGCAATTTATGCTTTGCAATTGAGAAAGGCTAATTAGTCATTGGTCATTGGTCATTGGTCATTGGTCATTGGTCATTGGTCATTGGTCATTAGTTATTAGTTATCAGGACTTACGCAACTGTCACAGTTAAAAGTAAATTTTTAGTTCGTAGTAAGCACTTCAGTGCTTAAAACAAGCGCTAAAGCGCTTACTACAAACAAAGTGATATGCCAGATGCGTAAGTCCTAGTTATTAGTTATTAGTTATTAGTTATTATTAAATAATTTCATATAAATTACGAATTGCTTTGAGCGTTTTAAGTATTCTCACAGCATGTTCTGGACGAGTTATATCTAGTTTAGGAAATAGGTGATAAGTCGGCTGAGTTCCTTGCTGAAGGAAAACAAATTGATAATCCATACCATTGGTAGTTAATCCCCACACGTATTTTTGAATCTCTAAGCTTTTGTAGGCGTAAGTGAGCAATTGGGGTAAACCGTCGGTGGCATTAACACTACTATTTTGGGTTTCAATTAATAATATCCATTGGGGATTAATTCCTGCCTTGTTCTTGCCATTACTGACGGATAAAATATCCATTTGTCCTTTAATAATTGAGATAATTGTATTTTCATCTTTAATTTTAATAACCGCAATATTTTCTTGCAATAAAATATGAATAGTTGGATGATAAAACCCCGCCATCCACATTAATGGAGAAATTACTATTAATTTAATCTGCTCTTTAGATAAATGATGTTCGGCATATTGTTCATAAAAATTAAGACTAATTTCTTCTAGTTTTTTTAGTTCGATTTTAGTAATTTGTTCTATGGTAGGCAAGTAATTAAAAGAACTATGGAGATGTCTTTTAAATTGTAAAATGTGATGCACCTCTTTTAAAGAGAGATTTTTTGCTTCCAGATTTTCATTCATAGCATAATTGGTAGATATAATTAATCATAAATAATTGTGCGATTTGGGGAAAATATGTGCGTAGCGTTCGAGAATTTTTTAGTAATCAAATAACATGTAAAAAAAGATACATAATTTTAGTGGCAAACCTCCCTCTTTTTCAGAAACAGCCTTTGATTTCCTTCTTTACTTACCACGAAAAGCAAATAACCTGATAGGGGGTGAGGGGGTTAGGGGTTGATTGGAGTAGACCCCTCACCCCCCCCATAGATTATCCGGTGTACTTCCTGAGTCTGAAGTTGATACACTGGAACTTCAGCCGTCCCTGTTAACCAGCGCCTATGGTGCATATCAAGCGCGTGGAACTCGCTCACTTTAAATCCTTCGGTGGTACGACTCAAATCCCTTTACTACCGGGGTTTACTGTCGTTTCAGGTCCGAATGGTTCCGGAAAATCCAATATCCTGGATGCATTATTATTTTGCCTCGGACTCGCTAGTTCTAAAGGAATGCGAGCTGAGCGACTCCCCGATTTGGTAAATAACTCCCAACCCCAGCGCGGTACCAAGGAAGCAAGTGTCACCGTGACTTTTGATTTGGAAGACAGGGAAGACAGGGAAGACACGGAAGATATGGGAGATAGGGGGAATGGACTAGAGGATAATCCAAAATCCACAATCCAAAATCTAAAATCCACAGAATGGAGTGTTACCCGCAAGTTACGTGTCACCAAGCAGGGGTCTTACACTTCTACTTATTACATGAACGGTGTATCCTGCACTCTGACGGAATTACACGAACAATTAAACGAACTGCGAATTTATCCGGAAGGGTATAATGTCGTCCTCCAGGGGGATGTCACCAGCATTATTTCTATGAATGTGCGGGAAAGACGGGAAATTATTGATGAATTAGCGGGGGTAGCGACTTTCGATCGCAAGATTTCTCAGGCAAAGGAAACCCTCGATGAGGTAAAAGATAGAGAAGATAGCTGTCGGATTGTAGAACGGGAGTTAGTCGGACAACGCGATCGCCTCTCTTCTGACCGGACAAAAGCTGAGAAATACCAAAAACTCCGCACCGAACACCAAGAAAAACAACAGTGGGAAGCCGTGTTGGTGTGGCGATCGCTCTTTTCACAGCAAGAAAAGCTCGCGACACAAATTCAAGGGAGCGATCGCACTTCCCAAGAACTTACCACTAGACTAGATACTCTTGCGCTAGAGATTAACCAGCAAACCACTGAACTGGAACAACTCAATAGCCGCGTTAAGGCGTTGGGGGAAGATGAACTTTTGGCGGTACAATCTACCCTAGCGACCCAAGAAGCGGAACGCAAGCAACTCGAACGTCAACAGCAACAATTACAAACAGCAACCCAAGAAACCGAAAAGCGTCTCCAACAAACCCAGCAAGAAATTCAACAGTATCGGGAGTCTCTGGTAAAACTCGCGTCACAACAAGATTTAGAGACCTTACATCTAACTTCCCGACAAACCGAACGCGATACCGCACAACAAGCCTTAAATGCTTCCAGAGAACAAGCAACAGCTATAGCTTCCGCTTCCGAAGCTTGGGTACAGCAACAAACCAGCCTTACCCACCAAATTGAAACTTTGCTGCAAACTCTCGAACCCCAACGCACTGAACAAGCGCAACTCAGAGAACGCAGCAACCAGCTTTCTCAACAAATTGCCGAACAAACTCAGTTAATTGCCCGATTAGAGCCGGAATTAGCCGAAAATATCGCTAAAAATACCGAACAATCAGCCGAATTTAACACTTGTGCTGAACCTATCGAAAACTTAGCACAAACCCTCGTCGCTGCTGAAAAGGATTTACAAATTCAACAGGAAACCCAAAAGCGTCTCCTGCAAGAACAACGGGAAAAGCAGCGGGAGTTAGATAAAATAGAAGCGCAAGCACAAGCACAACAAGAAGCCACCGGAACCCTCGCTACTAAAGTTATCATCCAATCTGGTTTGACCGGAATTTGTGGCTTAGTCGCACAACTGGGAAGGGTGGAACCCCGCTATCAATTAGCCTTGGAAACCGCTGCTGGTGCGCGTTTGGGACAAATTGTCGTCGAAGATGACGCTGTAGCAGCAGCCGCGATCGCACTCCTGAAGGAAAAACGCGCAGGAAGAGCCACCTTTTTACCCCTGAACAAAATTCAAGCCCCTCGGTTCACGGAAACTCAGGTTTTGCGTTACGCTCATGGTTTTATCGATTATGCTATTAACCTCATTGAATGCGACCAGTACTATCGTAAGGTTTTCGCCTACGTCTTTGGCGGTACAGTAGTATTTGAATCTTTAGAAAATGCAAGAAATTACTTAGGGCAACACCGCATAGTCACTCTGGAAGGGGAATTGCTGGAAACGAGCGGAGCGATGACGGGTGGTATTAGCAACCAGCGTTCAACGTTGCGCTTTGGTACAACCTCCGAATCGGAAGGGGAGAATTTGCAAGCCAAGTACCTGCAAAATAGACTGGGAGAAATTGAGCGAATTCTAGAGTTGTGTGGGGAGACAATCACAAATCTGTCTGGGAAAATCAAAAGACTGACTGGGGAAGTCACAGAAGCCCGTTCTTCACGGCGGGAGAAACAATTACGCTTGGAGGGGTTGAACAAAGAGATTAAGACTTTAACCAGCCAACTAGAGGCGAGCAAAGCACAGTTAACCCAGAATACTACCAGATTAACAGAAGTCCAATCCCGTTTAGAAATTTTAGACCGAGAATTACCCGCACTGGAAGCCGAACTGCAACAATTGCGTCAAGCCTTAGCAGAATTAGAATCATCCCAAACTCCCCAAGAATGGCAGGAAATCCAGGCGGTAATTAAAATTCAAGAGCAAGAATTGCAACAACAAGAGCAGTCAGTGCGGGAAACAGAACAGCGCTTAAAATCCCTGGAAAGTCAGCAACAGCGGTTACATGAGAAAAATCAGGAGGGAGAAGAGCGGATTGAAGAGTATCGAAAAGAACTCTCTGTCGGGAAAGAAGCGATTAGTCGCGTCTCCACAGAAATGACGACACTGAATCAGCAAATAGAGCAAACCAAAGCTTCTCTGAGGGAGCTAGAAAAGAACCTGGGGGAAGAGAAACTCAAACGCGATCGCACCGAACAAGAACTGCGTCAGCGTCAACTTAACCAACAACAACTAGAGTGGGAACTCTCAAAACTCCAAGAAACCCAAACGACTCGTCGGGAAGAATTAGCTACCATTCAAACCCAACTACAAACACAAGCAGCCGAATTACCGGAAATTCTCCCGGAAGTACCACCACAGATAAACCTAGAAGACCTGCAAAAAGACGTGCGTTCCCTCGTGAAGCGGATGCAAGCGATGGAACCAGTGAATATGCTAGCGCTAGAGGAGTACGAGCGTACCCAAAAGCGTCTGGATGAGTTAACCCAGAAATTGCAAACCCTAGAAGCAGAGCGGACTGAATTACTGCTGCGAATTGAGAACTTTACCACCCTGCGTCAACGCGCTTTTAAAGAAGCCTTTGATGCTGTGAACGAAAACTTCCAGAGCATCTTTGCTACCCTTTCCGATGGTGATGGTTATTTACAGCTAGATAACCCCGAAGACCCATTTAACAGCGGTCTGAATCTAGTCGCTCACCCCAAAGGAAAGCCCGTACAACGTCTAGCTTCCATGTCTGGGGGAGAAAAATCCCTCACTGCTCTGAGCTTTATCTTTGCCTTGCAGCGCTACCGTCCATCGCCATTTTACGCCTTTGATGAAGTGGATATGTTTTTAGATGGGGCAAATGTGGAACGATTAGCTAGAATGATCAAACAACAGGCGCAACAAGCACAATTTATTGTAGTGAGTTTGCGTCGTCCAATGATAGAATCAGCCGAACGGACTATCGGTGTGACTCAAGCCAGAGGAGCTTACACTCAAGTATTGGGCATTAAAATCTAATCGCTCAATCGCTCTGGAGGAAAACACAAATCCCAATCTAGACAACGGACACTTAAACTTCGCCCATACATCGGCGGTGGGGGTGAAAACCGGAAGCTAAAATGTGATGATATCCGCACTGATTCATGGAGGGTTAATCAGAAAGTTGCATATTGCATAATCTGCTAGTAATAGTATTGATACATAAACCGGATTCGAGATCAGGACTCGGTATAATAGAATGACCTCTGAACAAACTGTTAGACGTTCCGACATATTAAACACCCAGGTAATCACCCGCGACAACGGTAAGCGACTAGGCTTGGTTAACCAAGTTTGGGTTGATATTGACCAGAGGGAGGTTGTGGCTCTTGGTCTACGAGACAGCCTGATCTCTGTTTCTGGTATCCCTCGCTATATGTACCTCAGCAGTATCAACCAGATTGGTGATGTCATCCTGGTGGACAACGAAGATGTGATTGAAGACATCGACGTTGACATTTACAGCAATCTTGTTAACTGGGAAGTAATTACAGAAACAGGTGAGCTTTTAGGTAGGGTGCGGGGTTTCAGCTTCAACGGCGAAACTGGAAGGATGTACTCTATTGTCATAGCATCTCTCGGACTGCCGCAAATTCCCGACCAAGTGTTGAGTACCTACGAACTGTCGGTGGAAGAAATCGTCAGTACCGGACCAAACCGTCTGATTGTCTTTGAAGGCGCCGAAGAACGACTAAACCAATTATCCGTCGGGTTGCTGGAACGATTCGGTATCGGAAAAGCACCTTGGGAACGCGATGACATGGAAGAATATGGAGTGCCTACCACAGTTCGCGTAGAAAATCAACTCCCCAGCGGCGTACCTATTGAACCACCCAAACCCAAACAAGTCCGCGCACCAGAACCCGTAGCGCGAGAAAGTTGGGACGAGGACTACTGGGAACCCCAACAACCCCAGCGTCAAGTC
>JAYKJH010000002.1:0-21814 GCA_035285345.1 Nostocaceae cyanobacterium
TCAAATAATCACATGATTTGTCGGAGCATGTCTAGGAGGTTTATATAAATTTTCTTAACGTCCGTGGCTGGATTGTCAGGAAATGTCGGATTTTGTCAAGGAAATAGACTACTAGGACATTACTCCCCCTTCTTCTCGGTGTCAGGCGCCTTATACTTATTGGGATACTTGCGGTGGAAATAATTTTCTAGGACTTTCACGACCATTGGTGCCGCTACCTTACCACCACCTTCACCCGCATGTTCGGCAAAAGCAACCACGACAATTTCTGGCTTTTCGTAGGGTGCATAGGCGCCAAACCAGGCGTGATTTCGCTTTACCCCTTTCCTCCAGGCTTCAGCGGTACCTGTTTTACCCGCAAAGGGGGGGACTGTGGGGACATTTAGCGCTCTAGCGGTACCATCGGTCATGACTCGTCGTAGTCCTTGACGCAAAGTTTTGACTGTTTCTGGCTTCATATTTAACGATACCCGCCAGGTTTTTGCTTCTTCGTTGTCCCGTAATAAATGGGGTTGTACTCGGTAACCACCATTGGCTGGGACAGCAAACATCACAGCCACTTGTAGGGGTGTGGTTAAGAGAAATCCTTGTCCGATGGACATGTTAATCGTGTCCCCCACACTCCAGGGGATGTTCATCCTTTGGCGTTTCCAAGCATCATCGGGCACCAGTCCCTTTGACTCTTCATCTACCAATTCAATGCCGGTTTTTTGACCAAAGCCAAATTTGCGCGTCCATTCAATTAATTTCGGTCCGCCAACACCCCGACCGATTTGGTAAAAGAAAGTATCACTACTCATCGCCATAGCCCCAACAAATCCTAACGGACCAAACCCTGCATGGTTCCACTCGCCAAAAGTGACGCCACCAACAGTCAGAGAAGGGTAGGTTTGTAGGACTGTGTTGGGGGAAAATTTACCTGATTCAATTCCAGCAGCGTTGGTGACAATTTTGAAGGTACTGGCAGGAGGAAAGCCGCGTAAGGCACGATTAACAAAGGGATGGTCTTTGCTTTGCAGGTTTTTCCACTCCTTAGCAGTCATCCGTCGGGAGAATATATTTGGGTCATAGTTGGGACGAGATGCTATTGCTAGAATAGAACCATTATTTGGGTCCATAGCAATAATCGAGCCTTGGTATTTACCCAAGGCTTTTTCAGCGGCTTTTTGGAGTTCTAAATCTATGGTTAATTTGACGGTATTTCCTGTTTTGGCTGGCTTTTGACCTAATACGCGCTTAATCTTGCCAGCACCATCTACTTCTACTTGCTGTCCACCCCATTCACCACGGAGTTGTTTCTCAAACGCAGCCTCGACTCCCAACTGACCGATCACATCTCCCAAGCGGTAGCCTTGATCCCGCTTATCGGCTAACTCTTCATCATTGAGTTCTCCGGTGTATCCTAATACATGGGATGCAATTTCGCCATTGGGATAGTGGCGAATTGCTTCGATTTGTACTTCTACGCCCTTGAGTTCATTTTTATATTCGGCAAAGGCGATAATCTGGGCTGGGGTCAGACCACGCGCAATCCGCACTAGTGTAGGAGAATAAGCACCAGCCTGTTTGACACGCTTGAGGATGTCTTCTTCTGGCATATTCAGAATTTGCGAGAGGCGTTTGACAGCCACAGGCCATTCTGGTTTAGTATGAGCCATAGGCCAGACAAACACCGCATGGGAAAGACGACTCGTCGCCAAAGTCTTACCGTTGCGGTCGAAAATGTTTCCCCTCTCTGGTAGTTTGGGAATTACTCGAATTCGATTGCCTTCGGCTAATTTCCGGTTGTGTTTACCATCAATGAGTTGTAGGTATACCAGACGGGTGCTAAGTCCTGCTCCCAACAATAGGGTAATCAGGGTCATGATAATTACAGACTGGTAGCTGCGTCCAACAGTCCGCGCTGTCTTCTGGCTACCAATTTTAGGGAATTTTAATAAGGTCATAAGCGATAGGGAGGGTTTGGGAATTAGCTAATATGATTAGAGCTAACTATTTATGAGTTTTATAGGCAAATATTACATCATCCAAAAGTTCGCTGCTTTCCTCGGCGCTCGGAATGACTACATATGCCTGCCTTCAAGTGAGGCAAGTTTTGCCATACAATTGACTAGCGCAATAGTGTGGGTATAAGCCTTAATGACTATCAGATAAGTACATCCGATATGGGATTGTGTCATAGTGAATCCATCCTGAAAGGCGAAATTAACACAATTACGTCGTTTTAATCAAAAGTATGGCTCAAACTGTTACGCAGAATCGGGGGACAATGACTACTGAGGCGTCGCTAGATGTGGAACTACGGCAAGTTTTCAAGTTTTTTAATGGCGAGCCTGCAGTCCAAGATGTAGACTTGGAGGTTCGTCAGGGAGAATTTTTCAGCATTCTCGGTCCCTCTGGATGCGGTAAAACCACTACTTTACGCTTAATCGCGGGGTTTGAAGAGCCAAGCGCTGGTAAGCTGTTGATTCGCGGTGAGTCTATGACTAATGTCCCCTCTTATCGCCGCCCTGTCAACACTGTCTTTCAAAGCTATGCTTTGTTTAACCACCTGAATGTTTGGGATAACATCGCTTTTGGATTGCGGTTGAAAAAATTAGCTCAAAAAGAAATCAAAAGCCGTGTCGCTGAAGCATTACACTTGGTGAAAATGGAAGGGCTGCGATCGCGCTTCCCGGAACAGTTATCTGGGGGACAGCAGCAACGTGTCGCTCTGGCTAGGGCTTTAGTTAACCGTCCGGCAGTATTATTATTGGATGAGCCTTTGGGTGCCCTGGATTTAAAACTCCGCAAAGAGATGCAAGTGGAGTTGTCTAATTTACATCGAGACTTGGGATTAACTTTTATCATGGTTACCCACGACCAAGAGGAAGCCCTTTCCCTATCGAATCGCATCGCGGTGATGAATCAAGGCAAAATTGAACAAATCGGCACCCCTGGCGAAATCTACGAACAACCACGGACGCCGTTTGTAGCAGATTTTATTGGTGATACTAACTTATTGCTAGGGGAAATTACACAGGTAGACAGCACTAACGTCCAGGTATTAACCAAAACTAATTTGAAAATAGTCGTCACCCGTCAAGAAAATACACCCTCAGTAGCTTATGAGTCAGCGGTAGTAAGTATCCGTCCAGAAAAAATTCAACTCAGCTTGTATAACCCAAATCTACCCTGCAACTGCTTCGAGGGCAGACTGAAAAATGTCATGTATATGGGTCCTCATGTACATTATGTAGTGGAATTGCTCTGTGGTGAGCGGATTACTGTTTTACAACCCAACACCGCCGGTAGTTTACCAGACCCCGACACCCCCATCTACGCCTTCTTTGCACCAACGGACTGTTTAGCTTTATCAAATTCTCTTGGGTAATAGGTAATAGCTAATGGTAGACGACAAAGGAGAGTTCATCCGAATATCCGACTTATCCGTGTTGTGCAATGACTAATAGACGGCAATTTTTAACAGGAGCGGCGGCTTTTTCTTCCTTGTCTCTAACTGGTTGTGGCTGGAGACTTGCTGACGTGCGAGCATATTCTAATAATGCCAGTCCTCCCGACCAATTGTATATTTATACTTGGACGCAATACACGGATGATGAATTATTGCAAACATTTACCGCCCAAACAGGAATTAAAGTAATTGCCGATGTTTATGAATCTAATGAAGTCATGTTGGCTAAAATGCAAGCAGGGGGTGGTCGTGCTTATAGTGTAATTTATCCTTCCGATTTCATGGTGCGGAAGATGATGGAGTTGGGGTTACTCACAGAAATTAACCACTCCCAGTTAAGAGGGTTAGAAAATTTATTTCCCCGCTTCCAAAATCCCCCCTATGACCCCAATAATCTTCACAGTATACCCTTTAGTTGGGGAACAACGGGATTCATTTATAATCCCGAAAAACTAGCAACTGCACCAGAAGATTGGGACTATCTTTGGCAAAATCAGCAACAACTTGCAAGACGCATAACTTTGTTAAGTGATGTCCGGGAAGTGATGGGTGCAGTGTTGCGAATGCTCGGCTATTCTTATAATTCTAAAAACGAGAACGAAGTTAAACAAGCTTATGAAAAATTAAAAGCTCTTAAACCAGCAATTGCAGCCTTTGATACTGATGCATGGCGAAATCAAATTCTCGCCGGAGATTTATTTTTATCCATGTGTTATTCGGCTGATGCTGTAAAAATATCGAAAGAAAATTCCCAGCTAAAATATGTCCTTCCCCGCAGTGGTTCCTCACTTTGGACTGATACAATAGTTATTCCTAAAACAGCACCTAACCCTGTTGCAGCCTATGCTTGGATTAATTTCTTGCTCCAACCAGAAGTAGCAGCGAGTATGTGCAAACGTCTCGGTTTTGCGCCTCCAAATCGTGCTGCTTTTGATTTATTACCTGCTAAATATAAACAAAATACTACTCTATTTCCTCCAGATTCTATACTGGAAAAATGTGAACGAATTTCGCCATTGGATGATTTTGAAGCAGTCTACGAACGCTACTGGACACAGTTAACTAGTAGTTAAATTAAAAGCCCTCACCCCCAACCCCTCTCCCTAGGGGAGAGGGGTGTTAAGAAATTTATACGCAGGATTTAGGCTTACTGTATAATATGTGAGGGGGAAAATATATTATAGAGGTTCAATAAGAAACTACCTATTATTAATCCGATAATCATACATTAAGGCTTGTGTCTACTGAAATTCCTCCCTCTAATCTATCTACAAATAACGATAAATTATCGCCACGGACAGATATTTATCGTTCAAAATTAAGTTGGCTAGAACCATTTACCATGCTCGCACCTGCAGGTATTTGGTTATTGCTTTTATTAGTATTGCCGACTCTGGTAATTTTTCAGTTAAGTTTAGTACCAGGAATTCGTCCGGGAGATATAGTTAATCCTAGTGGTTTAGATAATTATATAAAAATATTTCAACCACTTTACTTTAAGGTGATTGGGCGATCGCTGTTTTTTGCCCTGGGTACAACTATAATTTGTTTACTTCTTGGTTTCCCCGTCTCCTACTGGATAGCCCAAAAAGCACCCCGCAGATGGCGTAATTTGCTGTTACTCGGCTTCGTCTTGCCTTTTTGGACTTCTTCGTTGCTCCGCAGCTATGCCTGGATTACCATTTTACGCCCTACAGGGTTACTCAACACCTTACTTACCAGTATCGGTTTACCAGCTTTGGAAATACTTAATACCAGTTTAGCAGTGCTAATTGGTATGAGTTATAGCTTACTTCCTTACATGGTTTTGATTTTATACGCTTCCCTGGAAAAGCTAGACCGTCGCTTATTAGAAGCAGCAGCAGACTTAGGTGCTAATCCCATACAAGCATTTTGGCAGATAACAGTACCCCAAACCATGACCGGAATTGCTGCTGGTTGTTTTTTGGTGTTCATAACTGCTTTGGGGGATTTTGTCAACCCGGAATTACTTGGTGGCGCCTCCAGTATGACAGCCGCAAGATTAGTTTACAACCAGTTTCTCGGTGCTACTCAAAATTGGGGATTTGGTTCGGCTTTAAGTATGTTAATCATTTTAGCCGTCAGTCTGGCAATTGCGATTTTAATCAAGTTTGGTGATGTCACACCCAAGCGATCAGTTTAGGGAATCGGGAATCGGGAATGACTTTAAAAATAACTATTTAGGAATATAGATATTGATATTTAATGATGATTGAACTTCATCATAACTTCATATAATTAATAATAATGAAGTGCCCACTTTCCCAAATTTGATAATCAAGTTCACATTTTAAAAAATTTCCAAAGAAGATTAAGAAAATAGAAAAAGACCGGAAATTTGAAAAATAGTTTGCTAGAACTGATGAAGCGATCAAATGGGGTCAGCTTTTATAAAGACCCTAACTATAACTACCCACACTCTGTAGTTTTATAAATATTGCGCGCACACACTCTGAGTGTGGGGTAAACCTTTTTTAATAGTCATTAGTCAAGAGTCAATAGTCATTAGCTGAGAGGTGAACGACTGTTGACTCTTGACTCTTGTTTGTTGATTTTTGACGATAGTTATATATATCGCGTCTCGGTGGAGTGAGGGTTCTTGTTCCTCACACCTAATAGCGTTTCACTTATATCATGATACAAATGGATGGGTAGGGGTAAGGCAATGCCTTACCCCTACGTAGATTTTGATGTATGGCGAATTTGGTGAAATGCTATAACCCCTATCCCTAGGGAAGAGGGGCTGCGATGTAACTCATGTAATTGAGAAAGGATATAGTAGAATTAGTATGGTTATTTATAACTATTGACAAAAATCACCGTGAATCTATATACATCCCAAACTAAACCGCGTGTCTCTTGGCAGGCGGTTTTCTCAATAGTGATATTTTTCTTCATGTACCTGCCAATTCTGGTACTAGCATTTTACAGCTTCAACCAGTCGGCTTATAGCGCTGGGTGGGAAGGTTTTACCCTAGAGTGGTATCGCAAGCTGTTTGCTGACCAAAGGATTTTATCAGCCCTAAAAAATAGCTTAACGGTGGCTTTTTTTGCTGTGGGGATATCAGCAGTGCTGGGAACCTTGATGTCCGTGGGTTTAGCACGTTATAAATTTCCAGGTAAAGCCTTGTATAGCGGCTTGGCTTACTTACCCTTGATTATTCCCGATATTGCGATCGCCGTGGCTACGTTGGTGTTTTTGGCTGTCATCGCTATCCCCTTGAGTATTTGGACAATTGTGGCGGCACATGTAGTATTTTGTTTGGCATACGTAGGTTTGGTGGTTTCTTCCCGCTTAACTAACCTAGACCCCCATTTAGAAGAAGCAGCGTTAGATTTGGGTGCCACACCATTACAAGCTTTTATCCAAGTATTATTACCCCAATTAATGCCGGGAATTGTTGCGGGTTGTTTGTTAGCATTTGTGTTGAGTTTGGATGATTTTCTCATCGCCAGTTTTACTGCGGGTAGTGGTTCAAATACCTTGCCAATGGAAATATTTAGCCGGATTAGAACTGGGGTGAAGCCTGATATTAATGCCCTGAGTGTTATCTTAATTTTGGTATCTGGTTTCGTGGCATTTGTAGCTGAGTATATCCGCTATCAGGGAGAGCAGAAAAAGTCGGCATCGTAATCAATGACTATCCTTTTTGATGTCATAGGCTTCAAAAACTGAAATCATTAAGTTTGATTTGTAAAACTTGAAATACTGAGATTCCCGACTTCTTTAAGAAGTAGGGAATCTTATTTTCACGAAAATATGTATTAAGTTGAAAAAATAAATTCTACACAAGTGCCTTTCCGCAAAACCCCACTTCAGCATTGGTTTACTTAATCAGAAGCTGTCAGGGGTTACACCAAAAATGGAACTGAAGCAATTGACAACCTGGGAATCACTGCGACGCAGTATGTTGATGGTAGTGCAAGCAGTACCCCACGAGTTGCGGAACTTGGCGATACTAAAGTTGGTTACGGGAGTAGGACCATCCCTATCGCTATATCTCAGCAAAGTGGTAATTGATGAAGCTTCTCGCCTTTTAACACAGGGAGTGACGGAAAATGCTATTCCTGTGATTCTCTCACAGCCGAAGCTCCTTTGGTGTATGGTAGCGGCGTTGCTGTTGAATTTGATGGTAGATTCTGTAGATTCCATTGGTACTACCCAATTTGCAGCATTACGGGACAAAATTCAGGGGTATCTCCAAGAAAAAGTGCTGGATAAGGTAGCAAATTTCGATGATATAACTCTGTTTGAAACACCCGATTTGTTGAATCTGCTGGAACTCTCAAACAAAGGAATATTCCGTCTACAGCGACTAGCGTTTATTTTGGTAGCTTCCCTGACAGGTTTGTTTATCTTTATCCCCTCCGTCGGACTTTCCGCATCAATTGCTTGGTGGGTACCCTTGCTTTTACTGGCTTGTTCCATTCCTTCTATCATTGTGGAGATGCATTACCACAAAAAAAGCTGGCGGGTGGAAGAAACCCAAGCAAGTATCAACCGGGAAATGGATATTTTTTCCAAGGTGTTGCGGGGGGAGGTTTATGCTAAAGAAGTGCGGCTATTTTCATTGCAGTCTGTGTTGCTAGACAGATGGCGGGGATTATTTACACAGATGATTGAAGGTATGCAGCAAATACGTCGGGAAGGCACTATTGCTGTAATTTTCTGTTCGATAATCAGCCGAGTGGGGGCTAGCTTACCGTATATTTACGTGGTCTTTGGTGTGCTGCAAGGCAAATACAGCCTGGGGGATGTGGCGCTCTACACTGGCATTATCCTGCAAATGCAGCGCAGTCTCTACATCCTGATTGGCAATACCGGCGATATTTACGATGTAGTTTTAGCAACTAGTCCGATTTTTCAATTACTGGATTTGGAACCCCAGTTAAAAAGTGGTAGTGAACCCATAATTACCGCTGCACAGGTGTGTCCTTCACTCCAGGGTATCCAGCTACAAGATTTGTCCTTCTCTTATCCCGGTAGCGACAAACCCATCCTGGAAGATATTAACCTGACTATTCGTCCTGGGGAAATGGTAGCGTTGGTAGGAGAAAATGGTGCGGGGAAGACGACATTAGCCAAACTCCTGTGTCGCCTTTATGACCCAAAATCAGGGAATATTTCCTGGCACGGTCAGGACTTTCAAAGCCTCGATATCAACCAATTACGCTCCCGTATAGGCGTTGTCATGCAAGACTATGCAAGGTTCCCAGCTACATTGCGGGAAAACGTCGGCTGGGGTTATCTGCCCAACATCGAAGATAACTATGCAATCAAAGATGTCTTAGAAGATGCGGGAATTGACCATGTAATTATTGAGTTAAGTCAAGGACTGGAAACGCCCCTTGGTAAGCAATTAGAAAATGGCGTTGACTTGTCGGGTGGACAATGGCAAAGGATTGCTATCGCTCGTGCTTTGATGCGTCTATCCGATGTGGAATTGCTGGTATTTGACGAACCTACCGCTGCCCTCAACCCAAAAAACGAACATGAAATCTACGAAATTTTACGTAAGATTGCTCAAGGAAGAATGTCTGTAGTGGTGAGTCATCGTCTGGCGCTGGCAAAGATGGCAGACCGGATTGTGGTGTTAGAGCATGGGAAAATTCTGGAAGAGGGAACCCATGAGGAATTGATGGCGAAGGGTGAAAGGTATCACACCATGTTTACGCGACAAGCTAGTAGTTATTTGTAGGGAATAGGAACACGGGGGGACACGGATTGTGACACGGATACACTGATGATAAACAGATACGCGGATGGTAAGTGGAAAAGTTGAGCAACATTATCCGTGCATCCGTGTATATCCGTGTTGTTGGTGGGAGTAATTCGGAATTTTGTAACTTCCATTACAAAAAAATTAGACATTCGTTGCTATGCTCCGTGGGTATAGCAACATCCCCCTCCAGTGGATATAAGAACCCGGCTTCTTTGAGAAGTCGAGGTTCTTAGACTCACAAATCAAACAAATTCGGCAATAAATCCAACTGCATTCAGCAGAGCATAGTTAACAACAGAGAAAAACCTGATAGCTTCTAGGGTTCCGGTCTAAATTATTCTACTTAGATGCTGGTCCGAGAGAAGCAAACTGGCAAACCAAAGCTTTGTAATTTTAATCAACAACAGCGCCAGTTACACGGCGGGAGAAAAGCCCGGGAGGAACATAATCAGTCAATCAGACTGAGATAGTTCGCTTCTGGGCTTTTCTGTTTTAGAGAAAATGCTTCAGGAGTCACAATGACTGATAATCCTTCTGACAACCCCTTGTTTCAAAGCCCCAATACACAAAACGGGCAGGTTCCTCCCTCACAAGCACAGCGAGCTTTGGAAATGGAATCTCGCTTACCCTTGACAGGTTGGCAACAGGAGGTGTCCCAGGGCTTGGAATACGGGCTAGAAGCAGCAGAGAGTATACGCGATCGCTCCATTCCCACCTTCTCAAGAGGGGAATTACCCCACTATGCCGGGATTAACACTTTCCTGAAAGCACCCTACCTAGAAGATGTCCGGAAGGTCGGCGAATATGATGTAGCAATAGTTGGTGTTCCCCATGACTCTGGCACAACCTATCGTCCCGGTACTCGCTTCGGTCCCCAAGGCATTCGCCGCATTTCTGCCTTGTATACACCCTACAATTTTGAGTTAGGTATTGACCTGCGCGAACAAATTACCCTCTGTGATGTGGGTGATATTTTTACCATTCCCGCCAACAACGAAAAGTCTTTTGACCAAATTTCCAAAGGCGTTGCTCACATCTTCAGTTCTGGAGCCTTTCCCATTATTTTAGGTGGCGACCACTCCATTGGGTTCCCTACAGTACGGGGAATTTGTCGTCATTTAGGTGACAAGAAAGTCGGTATTATCCATTTTGACCGTCACGTCGATACTCAAGAAACTGACCTCGATGAACGGATGCACACTTGTCCTTGGTTCCATGCTACGAACATGAAAAACGCTCCTGCCAAGAATTTGGTGCAACTGGGTATCGGTGGTTGGCAAGTTCCCCGGCAAGGTGTAAAAGTGTGTCGGGAGAGGGCAACCAATATCTTGACTGTTACCGATATTACCGAGATGGGACTGGATGCCGCCGCAGATTTTGCCATTGAACGAGCAACCGACGGTACAGATTGCGTGTGGATTAGTTTCGATATTGACTGCATTGATGCTGGGTTTGTACCCGGTACAGGCTGGCCTGAACCAGGTGGATTGCTACCCCGTGAAGCCCTGCACCTGCTTGGAAAAATTATCCAAAAAGCCCCCATCTGCGGGATGGAAGTGGTGGAAGTCTCCCCACCCTACGACATCAGTGATATTACCTCCCTGATGGCAACCCGCGTTATTTGCGATACTATGGCGCATCTAGTGCTGTCAGGACAACTACCGCGCAAGGAAAAACCTGCCTACATCAACCCAGAAGTGAATATGGCAGTTGATGTTGCTTGGACGTAAATGTAGAGACGCGATATATCGCGTCTCTACACAATTGCAACCTATTTCCAAATAGCCCTATGCACGAAACTGACATGACTAAGGCGTTAATTATAACTGTACGAGATTGGTGGGAAAACCAGCCAGAGAAACCCAAAATTTCCCACGTTCATCTTACAGTTGGTCAGTTTACTTGTGTTGAACCGGCGAGTTTGCAATTTGCCTTTGAAGTTCAAACCAGAAACACATTTTTAGAAAGCGCAAAACTGGTCATTCAAGAAACGCAGTTAATTGCATTTTGTCATCATTGCCAACAGGAATATCGTCCGGAAATTGGCATTCAATATGCTTGTCCAGACTGTAAATCACCAATGGAAGATATCCGTTCCGGACGAGAACTAAAAATTGACCGCATTGAATACGCAACCTCTGGATAAGGGGTAATAGGTAATAGGTAATAGCTCAACTCCCCAATCCCCAATCCCCAATCCCCAATACCCATTAATTAAACCTATGCACCAAACATTTGACGCCGCTTTAGGAATTAATTTACTACACGCAAACCAAGCAGGTGCAGACCACAATCGCGCCCATTTTGATGAGTGGGGGATTACCTGTTTAAATGTTATGAGTAGCCCCGGTGCTGGTAAAACAGTACTATTAGAACGCACTCTAGCAGCTTTGAGTAATGAGTTAAAAATTGCCGTCATCGAAGGAGATATGACGACTGATTTAGACGCTCAACGTCTGCGACAATACGGTGTGCCAGTAATTGCCATTAATACAGGTCGTTCCTGTCACTTAGATGCCAAAATGGTTGCAGGTGGAATTCATCGCCTAGAACAGGAATACAATCCGGCTGATTTTGATTTGGTATTGGTAGAAAATGTTGGCAATCTTGTATGTCCGGCGGAGTTTGAAGTTGGTGAACATGCCAAAGTGGCATTGTTAAGTATCACAGAGGGAGAAGATAAGCCATTGAAATATCCAGTGATGTTTCAAGAAGCAGATTGTCTGTTAGTCACCAAAATGGACTTGGCACCACATCTGGATATTGATGTGCAAAGAATTATTGCCAATGTCCGACAAATGAATCGAGATTGCACAATTATTCCAGTTTCTGCCAAAACTGGTGAGGGATTAGAAACCTGGTTTGAATGGCTGAGATTGCAAATTAATCACACTCAGTCTCGGCAAGAACAATTATCAACTGTTCATTAATAACAGTTGTTGATTCGCATTAGTGGTATCGTTCAAGGCATCTTTATTACTCTCAACAATCAATTAATTAATTTTCCTAGGGTCGTATGGTATGAAAGCGCGCTCACCCCTCACTTTTTGCCTTCTTTTCTTGATGGCATTAACACTTGTTGTTAGTTGCAGCAATCCAGCAAGTAACATCAAAACTGCGAATGAAACTAATACAGCTTCCTCCGTCACTACAGGTGCAGTTCGGTTAGGATTCAGCGCTTGGCCTGGTTGGTTTCCCTGGCAAGTTGCTCAAGAGAAAAAGATATTTGAGTCAAACAATCTTGCTGTGGATTTGAAATGGTTTGACGGCTATCTCGAATCTATAAATACCCTGACGGCAGGACAAATTGATGCTAACAGCCAAACCTTGGGTGATACGGTAAATTCCGTAGCTGGTGGTGCAGAGCAGGTAGTTGTTATAGTTAACGATTACTCCACAGGTAATGACAAAGTAATTGTCCGCGAAGGAATTAATTCAATTCTTGATTTAAAAGGGAAAAAAATTGCTGCCGAGGAAGGTACTGTAGACCATTTTCTGTTGCTTTTGGGATTAAAAAAAGCAGGCTTATCACCAAAAGATATTCAACTTGTACCGCTAGAAACAGGTAAAGCTGCCGCCGCCTTTGTGGCGGGACAAGTGGATGCAACGGCAGTATTTGCTCCGTTTACGACTCAAGCATTGAAGCGTCCCGGGAGTAAGGAACTCTTTAGTTCTCAAGACTTTCCTGGTGCAATTTCTGACCATTTAGTTGTGACACGCAAATTTTTAGATGCCAACCCCGATAAAGTTCAAGCCTTAGTTAATTCTTGGTTTGCGACTTTGGATTTTATCAAAGAAAATCAGCAAAAAGCATATGAAATTATGGCGAAGCGTGCAGGTGTAACTGTGGAAGAATATAAACAATATGCCGAGGGGACTCGTATATTCACCATTGAAGAAAATTTGCAAGCTTTTCAACCGGGAAATAATATGAATTCTCTGCAATTTGCTGCGGTGGAAATGGGTAAGTTTCTCAAGGAAGTTGGGCTGACTAAATCACAACCAGATATTAGCAAATTATTTGATGACCGCTTTGTGAAAGCATATGCTGAGAAACTTAAGAAATCTTAGACAAATAAATATAGCAATACTCGTCTCGTTGTCTCGTTACCAGGTTTCGTCTCGTTACCAGGCTCAGCCTGGTAACGATGATTAGGAGGCTCCAGCCTCCTATTTATTAATATTAATAAAATATGAGAAACCCAAATTAAATATGATTACCGTAATCTCTAAAGCTGAACTATGAATCATGATATAAATACCCGTTCAATTCGCTCATTTATTAAGCCTAAATCCATTCGTCCTACGGTTTTTTGGCGACTAGCGGAAGATATTCCTCAACCTCTTAACACCACATTAGTAATTACCTCAATTGGTTTACCTTTACTGTTATGGTGGGCGGTAACAACTTTCGGTAACATAGATCCAAAGTTTTTGCCTTCACCAGGTAAAGTACTAGAAGCCTTTGGCAGACTGTGGAGTACCGGCGAACTTCTCAAAGATACCGTTGCTAGCTTATGGCGGGTTGGGGTGGGATTCCTGTTAGCAGCAATACTAGCAATTCCAGTAGGTGTACTGATGGGAAGTTTTGCCAGTATTCGCGCCTTACTAGAACCAATCTTTGGTTTGATGCGCTACATGCCTGCCCCCGCCTTTATTCCACTGCTAATTTTATACCAGGGTATTGGAGAAGAACCGAAGATTACCCTAATTTTCATCGGTGTCTTTTTCTTCAACTCGTTGATGGTGATGGATACGGTGAAGTTTGTCCCCAAAGACTTGATTGAAGCTACCTATATGTTAGGAGGAAATCGTTGGGAAGTCTTGACGCAGGTGATTCTACCGCACGTCATACCGGGAATTCTCGATGCTTGCCGAATTAACCTAGCTGCTGCATGGCAATTGGTAATTGTCTCAGAATTGATTGCGGCTACAGAAGGCTTAGGTCGTCGAATTAGCGTTGCTGGGCGCTTTTTGAGAACCGATGAAATTTTTGTTGGATTAATTGTGATTGGGGTTATCGGGCTGGGATTTGACTTGCTGTTTCAATACCTTGTGCAAGTTACCTGTAAGTGGGCAAGTCAGAAGAGGTAAGGGAGCAGGGAGCAGGGAGCAAGAAAGACAAGGAGGACAAGGGAGCAGGGGATTTATATCAATTACTAAATATCGGAGCTTAAGCTATGTTTTTGCAAATTAACAACCTGAACAAGCATTTCCCAACGAAGGAAGGAGAGTTAGTTGTCCTCAAAGACATTAAGATGACTATCGAGCAAGGGGAATTTATCTGTGTGGTGGGTGCTTCGGGTTCGGGTAAGTCTACCTTGCTACGACAAATTGCAGGTTTGGATAGTCCGACGAGTGGAGAAGTGAGGATTGATGGTAAGCGCGTTACCTCACCGGGTCCAGATAGGGGTATGGTTTTTCAGCACTACACCCTTTATCCCTGGATGACAGTGCAGGAGAATACCGAATTTGGATTGAAGCTGCAAGGTGTACCGCACAAGGAACGACGGGAACAAGCTAGCTATTATTTAAGTGTCGTGGGATTGACGAATTTTGCTAAAGCCTTACCCAAGGAATTATCTGGTGGTATGAAGCAACGAGTTGCGATCGCTCGCGCATTAGCTTCGGAACCCAAAGTACTATTAATGGATGAACCTTTTGGCTCCTTGGATGTTCACACTAAAGAGTCGATGCATGAATTTATGCTCGACCTGTGGCAGCGTACTAACATCACAATTTTTCTGATTACTCACGATGTTGAGGAAGCAGTATTCCTCTCCAATCGAATTTATGCTTTGGGTACCCGACCCGGAACAGTTAGAAAAGAAATCCCCATTCACTTACCAGAGCGCACACACACCGTCAAACGTGACTCCACCTTCCAAGACTACCGCGATGAACTGATGGATTTGCTGCGGAAACACGGACAGGAATCGGCTGTTGCAGCACATAGTCTTTAGGGAAGAGGGGACGGGAGACAGGAAGACACGGAAACACGGTGAATTACCCATTACCTATTACCCATCCCCCATATCATCCGTGTATCCATGTCAAATTCCGTGTAGTTAGACCAACTTCAAGTCAGCATACTCGGCAATCAAATCATCAGAGGTGAGGGTGTCCCCTTCTGCTTGGGGAGTCCAGAGGACTTCAATAGCCAGTAGTTTATCACTGGGGAGGCTACCAATTTGCCGCAAAGCTTGACGCAATTCCTCAGCGCTGTTGATAGCTGGGAGTTGGAAGTTACCCAGAGTTGCCGCTAGTAGGGTAACGATAATATATTCCCCTGGTCCTTCGCTAATTAAGCGTGTGGGGTTATCCAGTTCTCCCGTGGAGGGTAGGGAGTCTTTGGGTGTGAAGCCGCTTTTGAGGACGTTGTTAACATTAGTCAGGGTTTCTTCCGTAAATTTACTGCGCTCTGCCAGTGCTATACGGTTGAATTTGGCTTCCGCAGCGGCTAAGCGGGCTTGTTCTGTACCCGCACCAGCATACTTCCAGTATTCTGGGTGACGCAGTAAAGCTAGGGAGGTTTCCTGTAAGATTTCTGCTCTACCTTGAGCGGTGTTGGTATCAGCAGTTTCAGCGATGTGGTTGAGTTCGCTTTGCAAATTGCGCGCACTAGCCAACAAACCTACTTGCAAGCGAGTTACAGACACTGGGGGATTGGGGCTGTAATCAGCTTCCTCCACGGAATCACTAGCGACACGACGGAAGGTTCCCAGCAGGAAGTTAGCAATAGCAAAGAAAATCATGATGCTAAACAAGGTGCCAAACCCGCCACCAATACCCCAGAAGGGTATCAGGAAGGGGAAGCCAAACCCACCACCGAAACCACCGGGATAGGGAGCGTATCCCCCACCTGGAGGCGCATAAGTCCGAGGTGAAGAGTAAGGACGGCTGCTGCTGGGCATTCTAAAGGAACCACCACCGATGCGTCCACCGCTACGGGCTGCTTGGGCACCATCCGCATGTCCCAGTGCCAAAGACAACACCAGACCGACGACAAGCAGGGATTTTAAAAGGGGTTTGAAGAAAGGGAGTTGGAAGAAAGATGGTATTTTTTTATGCATAATACAGTGCCTTTATGAGTCCGTAGGGGCGGGGAAACCCCGCCCATTTTTTCGGAACAGGTTTAGCCAATCAACATGTAGGGAAACAGAGTATCTACCCCCACAAGTCCTTTATGTACCAGACTTTTGGCGTTAAATCCCTGGGCTACATATTTAATTTATCGTTTCTGTAGCGGTGAAGGCAGCAAACCAAGGGGGGATTACCCGGTAAGGAAAACCGTACCTAACTCAGGACGATGTTTCACCCACCACCAACAATAGTCACAATTTCCAAGCGATCGCCTTGTTTAACTCTTGTACCCGACCAAAATTGACGATGGAGAATTTCACCGTTATACTCTACCGCTACTAGACGCGGGTTGAAACCCATCTGTTGCAGTAAGTCGGGTAGAGGTGTTTGGGATGAACAGGTGCGAGTTTCACCATTTAAGAGCAATGTAATTTGACTAGACATAGCAGAAATAATTTTGGATTTGGGATTTTAGATTTTACTCATATCTTGCACCACGGGAGGTAGAACCTCCCGGAGTTCGTTACCAGGTTGAACCTGGTAACGAGAAAAAATTTAAGGGAGGTTCTAAGTAAGTCGGCGTAAAAAATTCAAGGTTTGTAGTAAGCGCTTACTACAAGCGAACGAGAGAGATTTACTTTTCTTTACACAGTTCGGTTTATTTGCGCCGACTTACTTACCTCCCGTGGTGTAATCATGGGGAAAATAAGATTCCCGACTTATTAAAGAAGTCGGGAATCTGGGTATTTTAATTCTGAGAAATATCTTCGGATTAGCAGTAAGGAACGTCAATTTTGAAATTCTGTTAATAACCAAGCCCCAACTCTTCCATGATTCATTTAACGAGTCGCAGTGTAGCTGTAGGTTGGGTTGAGGAACGAAACCCCAACCAAATTCGTGGTTTGGTTGGGTTTCGCTGTTGCTCAACCCAACCTACTATACTTAGCATTTTCAGTCCATTTCAATGGACTTGCGCTATTAGTTCCTGGGGTTTGCAACCCCAGACGGGTGTGGGCACTTTTTGCGGATATGATTTTTTAGAATTGTGAATGTAATTGAGGTAGGTTATTCATGGCTTTACCTCATTACTTTCTAAACATTCTAAGCGGAGGAAATGCACCTTTCCTGATGCGTCACCTGCGATTATTGTGGCATTATCTGGTGCGCTCGCACAGCCAAGCATACCACCTTCTCCTGTAAAAGTGACGATTTCCTTTCCCGTTGCCAATTCCCAGACTTTGATTGTCTTGTCACCAGAACCAGAAACTACATATTTACTATCGCTGCTGACGGCAACTGCATAAACCAAAGAACTATGACCAGTCAAGGTGTGAATTTCCTTTCCAGTGGCGAATTCCCAGACTTTGATTGTGTCGTCACCAGCAGGAGAAACGACGTATTTTCCATCACTGCTGACGGCGCCTGACCGAACCGAATTACTATGACTAGTCAAGGTATGAATTTCCTTTCCGGTGGCTAATTCCCAGATTTTGATTGTCCCGTCATTTGAAACAGAAACGACGTATTTACTATTGCTGCTGACGGCGACTGCCGTAATCGAATCACTATGTCCAGTCAGGCTGTAAATTTCCTTTCCGGTGGCTAATTCCCAGACTTTGATTGTGTTGTCATAAGAACCAGAAATGACGTATTTTCCATCGCTGCTGACGGCGACTGCCGTAATCGAATCACTATGTCCAGTCAGGCTGTGAATTTCCTTTCCCGTTGCCAATTCCCAGACTTTAATTGTGTCGTCCCAAGAACCAGAAACGACGTATTTACTATTGCTGCTGACGGCGACTGCCGTAATCGAATCACTATGACCAGTCAGAGTGTAAATTCCCTTTGCCGTGGCGAATTGCCAGACTTTGATTGTGTTGTCATAAGAACCAGAAACGACGTATTTCCCATCGCTGCTGACGGCGACTGCATTAACCCAAGAACTATGACCAGTCAAGGTGTGAATTTCTTTTGCTGTGGCTAATTCCCACACTTTGATTGTCTTGTCACCAGAACCAGAAACGACGTATTTTCCATCGCTGCTGACGGCAACTGCATTAACCGAATCACTATGTCCAGTCAGGCTGTAAATTTCCTTTCCCGTTGTCAATTCCCAGACTTTGATTGTTTTGTCACCAGAACCAGAAATGACGTATTTTCCATCGCTGCTGACGGCGACTGCTTCAATCCAATCACTATGACCAGTCAAGGTGTGAATTTCCTTTGCGGTGGCTAATTCCCAGACTTTGATTGTCTTGTCACCAGAACCAGAAACGACGTATTTTCCATCGCTGCTGACGGCAACTGCATTAACCGAGTAAACATGACCAGTCAGAGTATGAATTTCCTTTGCGGTGGCTAATTCCCAGACTTTGATTGTCTTGTCACCAGAAGCAGAAACGACGTATTTACTATTGCTGCTGACGGCAACTGCCGTAATCGAATCACTATGACCAGTCAGGCTGTGAATTTCCTTTCCCGTTGCCAATTCCCAGACGTTGATTGTCTTGTCCCTAGAACCAGAAATGATGTATTTTCCATCGCTGCTGACGACAACTGCATTAACCCAAGAACTATGACCAGTCAGGGTGCGAATTAAGCCGTTACGGGGAGGAGTTAAGCTAGCTGTGATAGGGCGCAACCAGGTAATTTTGGTTTGTGATATTTGTTGGAGTAATTTTTGAATTATTGGGTGTTTTTCAAAGGGTAATAAACGCCCTGTTAATTGTCCCGCAAGTTGTTTTGTATCTTGGTTAATCACATGTGCTGACAGTTGCAAGGCTTGTTTAATGATTTTTAAATCTGCCAGAGTTTCGGAATTATATTGTTGATTATTTTCTAAGTCATAATTATCCACTAATTCGTAATCTTCAATGAGTGACTGTATACCGAATACTGGGTGATTAATCTTAGCTTCGATAAAGTCATAATCGCTCAGCAATTGAGAATATTGGTTAAAATTTTCTCTTGTATTTGCTTTAATTAAATTCTGCAAATTACCCAGATATTTAAATAGTTCTGTTTCATTCATTACAGCTAATTTTTCTGCAAATTTTCCCATATTTTTTGTTTTCCCTAGTGTTTTATAATCCCAATATAATTTCATGGTAGGTTGGGTTAAGGAACGAAACCCAACCTGCATTCGTGGTTTTGTTGGGTTGTGCCTACTCTATGCCCAACCTACTTACTAGTAACTGTTACTGGATCAAGACTCATGGTTAAAAAACCGCATGTAATATGTAATACCTATTATTACGATAGCGATTTTTAGAGATTTGTGTAGGGTAGGGGCAAGGCATTGCCTTGCCCCTACGGATATTTCCTAGGCTTCTTGTTCCTAGGCTCTGCCTGGGAACACAATACTAAGAGGCTCTGCCTCTTAATATACTGGAGGCACAACCTCCATAGAGGGGTTCCCCCAGCGAACCAGTGTACCCTCGGGATAATTTTAGTGGTTTTGTGGGATGGGCGTCTCGCCCGTCCCTGGAATTTCTAGAGCGTCCCTGGAATTTCTAAGGCGGACAAGATGTCCACCCCACAAGATTCATCAGAGAATTATGCAACGGCGGACAATTTCTCCGCGTCCCCGCGTCTTTCCCCCTAACCTCTCCCTGGCTGTACGCGATTTAACTGAGACAGAAAATACTGTGTCACCAAAGTAGGTTGCTCTGCTTGCATGAGTGCGCGTACTACTGACACCCTTTCTGCTCCTGCACCGATGACATCATTGATGTTATTAACATCAATACCCCCAATCCCGAACCAGGGTATAGGACAATTTTGGGCTGCGTAGGTGACATATTCTAAGCCAGCGGCTGCTTTCCCGATTTTGGTGGGTGTTTCGTAAACTGGACCGACACCGACATAATCAGCGCCTTCCTCTAGTGCTAGTTGCATTTCCGCTGGATTTGTGGTAGAACGACCTATTATCTTTTCGGGTCCAAGGATTTGCCGTGCTAGGGTTATGGGGATATCTTGCTGTCCTAGATGGACACCATCCGCATCTACCGCCACCGCAATATCAACGCGATCGTTCATGATAAACAAGGCGCCGTAAGCATGACAAAGCTGGCAGAGTTTACGAGCTTCTTCCAGACGAACAGTATCGTCAGCCGTTTTATCGCGGTACTGCACCAAGGTTAAACCCCCCTTGAGAGCAGCTTCCACCGTCGCAAACAACTGCTCTGAAGGAGATGTCACCAAATACAAGTGGGAATTTAATAGTAACTGCTGTCGTTGATGACCAAGTAAACTACTTTCTAGGGTATACACTTGATAACGCATCTGCTTAAAAGCTTTCCCCATATCTGGGTGATAAAGCTTACCGTATTCTTCCAAGACCCGCAAGGCTTCTTCCACACGGCAGAAGTTAGCTTGTAAAAGTGATTTCAGGCTTTGGCGCTCTTCTTCTTGGGGATGAGTTAACTCCGTACCAGTATCACCCGGAGTATTCCTTGCAGCCCGAATTTGGGCGGTATGCCATTTAGCTACCTCTTGTCTTAAATGCTTTAATTCGGCAGTCAACTGGGTATGATTTAACCCAAACCGACACCATTCCTCAATAATCCGCAGCCCTTCGCGGGTGCGGTCTAGATTCGCATCTAAAATGCGATAAACAGCTTGCTGTATTTGCTCTTTTCGGCTGTATGGTTCAACCATCACAACAACCCCATCAGTGCTTTCATAGTACCAAGCCTTGCTTGTGGTATCGGCAATTGTTGTCCTAATAAACAGATTTTTCCCGACATTGCTTTGGATTAAAAAAAATCGAATGCTTCAATATCTAAGTACCATAATCGTCAAACTGGGTATAGTATCACCAAGTTTGGGCGGTCAACAGCTAGTTGGAAAATCAATTCTCCCTAGTCCATTTAAGAATATGTACCGGCGGACAGATGTTTTCCGGGCATTTTTTCAACACAAATTGAAAAGGCCATACTTAATTCCCCGTTCCACAGTTGTGTTTTCTACCACTGGCATAGGATTGGTAACTTTAGCATTGCTGAGCAGCATCAATTCCATATCTGTTGCTCAAATACCCCCAACCCAACCACCGACTACCCTTGGTGGGAAAACAACATCACAGGTTAACATCCTGTTTGTCAACCCTAGCGCTGGAAATGACACAGCAGGAGATGGTAGCGAAACCGCTGCATTTAAAACTATTACACATGCCTTGCGCGTCGCCCAAGTCAATACCGTGATTATCTTGGCACCTGGGACTTACAGCTTGGAATCTGGAGAATCTTTTCCCTTAATGCTCAAACCAGGAGTCTCGATTCAAGGGGACGCTGGCAGCAAAGGTAAGGATATTATCATTCAGGGTGGTGGTAGTTTTATCAGTCCCACCTTTGCTAGTCAAAACGTCGCGATTGTGGGAGCAAACCAAGCTGGATTGACGGGAGTAACTGTCACTAACACCAATCCCCGTGGTTATGGCTTGTGGATTGAATCCACCAACCCTTTAGTCGTAGATAATACTTTCACTGCTAATACCCATGATGGGATTTCTGTAAATGGTAACGCGGCGCCG
>JAYKJH010000003.1:0-23856 GCA_035285345.1 Nostocaceae cyanobacterium
TCAAATAATCACATGATTTGTCGGAGCATGTCTAGGAGGTTTATATAAATTTTCTTAACGTCCGTGGCTGGATTGTCAGGAAATGTCGGATTTTGTCAAGGAAATAGACTACTAGGACATTACTCCCAGAGGAGTTGCGGTTCCGTGGGTTTCTACATAACTCACCGTGCTAGCATCAATGTCCGCTACCGCTAAGGCTGTTGCGATCGCAGCAGCTTGTCCCTCTATGCTAGGAGCAGTATAGCCGACTTTTGAAGCACCGTCGTTGTTAATGGCAGACCCTTTGATCGCAGCAATTATGTTATCTCTCGATGCGATCGCTTCATCCAACCGCTTCAAGACGACAATTCCCACTCCATTACCGAATACTGTTCCTTTCGCTTGAGCATCAAACGCCCGACAGTGTCCGCCAGGAGACAAAATTATGCCCTCTTGGAAAAGATATCCTACTTTATCGGGAACGAAGATAGAAACACCACCCGCCAGCGCCATGTCGCATTCGCCACTTTGCAAACTCTGGATCGCTAAATGAACGGCGTTTAAGTTCATATTACCAACGGCTACCACAAACCTCGGAGACTTTTATCTATATTGCGATGATACGTATTATGGTTCGACGGCTCGCATAATTTTTAACCTGCTTCGACTTTTAAAACATCCTCTTAGAGTAACCGATGAGCGTTAGTTCTAGGCGTACTCTCCGAAGCAAATTTATTATCTCGCCAAGCTTTCTCTATTTCTCGGTCTGTAAACGGAATTGCCATTACACTATTATTAGCCTGAGCAAATACAAATTTACCCAGAAATCTTACGTCAAAATCGCTCCACCCATTAACCGCTCATACTTATACTTCAACTCTTCTTTCATTAACCCCCAACGCTCTAAAGTGACATCCATTGCAATTATCTTTTCCGCTGCTTGTCGCGCTAGCATCAATACTTCCTCATCTTCCACCAAACTTGCCAAGGTAAAATCAGGCACACCTGATTGCCGAGTTCCCAGCACTTCACCCGGTCCGCGAAACCGCATGTCCATCTCGGAGATGAAAAAGCCATCCTGGGATTGTTCCAACACCTTCAGACGTTGCTGAGCGTCAGGACTGCTAGAACTGCTCATCAGCAGACAATAGGACTTAGCCGCACCCCGTCCCACACGTCCGCGCAATTGGTGGAGTTGCGACAAGCCAAATCGTTCCGCATTTTCAATGAGCATTACAGTTGCATTGGGCACGTCAACACCAACCTCTACCACCGTGGTAGATACAAGGATGTGGGTTTCTCTGTCGCGGAATTTGTTAATTGCTTCGTCCTTCTCTGCCGAAGTCATGCGACCGTGGAGTAACCCGACGCTAAACTCTGGAAAAATACTTTCCTGTAGCCGTTGATGCTCTTCCACTGCTGAACGCAGATCCAGCTTTTCCGACTCTTCCACCAAGGGTAACACCACGTATACTTGCCTTCCTTGGCTAATTTCCCGGCGGATCAAGTCGTAAGCATGGGTGCGTTCCTGTGCTGATAGTAGCGTTGTTTGAATCGCTTGTCTTCCAGGGGGTAATTCATCAATTTGACTCACATCTAAGTCCCCATGAATTGTCAAAGCCAGTGTGCGGGGAATCGGAGTCGCAGTCATAGTTAATACATGAGGTTGTTCGCCTTTTTGCTGCAACTTTGCCCGCTGTTCCACCCCAAAGCGGTGCTGTTCGTCAATGACTACTAACCCCAATCGCTGGAAGATTACTGGGTCTTGAATTAAAGCATGAGTTCCCACTAACAGTGGTAACTGACCCGTTTCTAGATGGGAGTGGATTTGTCGCCGTTTTGCCACTTTTGTAGAACCTGTCAGTAATTCCACTGGTAAATGCAGCAGGTTAAACCAGCTAACTAACTTGCGATAATGCTGTTCCGCTAGGACTTCCGTTGGTGCCATCAGTGCTGCTTGGTAGCCCGATTGAATTGCCGCTAGAATGGCAACCACAGCCACCACAGTTTTTCCTGAACCGACATCACCCTGTACCAAACGATTCATCGGTACAGATTTTTGCAAGTCGTTAAGAATATCGTTAATTACCCGTTGCTGCGCGTTAGTGAATTGAAACGGCAGGATTTTGTGGAATTGTTCAATTAGCTTACCTCTAGGAGCGACAATAGCGCTAGTTTGAATTTGCCGTGCTTTGTGTTGTCGCTGGAGTAACCCTAGTTGCAGGTAGAAAAATTCATCAAACACCAGCCGACGACGGGCTAATTGTAATGCTTCGTAGTCTTTGGGAAAATGAATGTTTGCGATCGCTTCTTTCAATTCCATCAAACCGTATTTTTTCCGTAATCCATTGGGTAAAGGGTCTTTTAGATGAACTGTAGCGGGTAAAACATCAATTACCGCCTTGCGTACCATATCCGCACCCAACCCCTCTGTTAAGGAGTAAATGGGCACAACCCTCCCCACAGTTAGGGAATCAATGGAATCCCCTGGATGTGCCAAAACTTCGATTTCTGGGTCTTCCAAAGTCAAACCATATTTATTTTGTTTTACTAAACCAGAAGCTGCTACCACGGCACCCACCGGATAACGACGCTTTAAGTTTTCCTGCCAACCACGGCTGGAGAAACGTGTCCCAGCGAAAAAGCGACTTATTTTAAGTTGACCGGAGTTATCTTTAACTACCACTTCTAAAATGGTTAATTTCTTATTTTTTTGACTGGTAAAGCAATTACAACGCTTCACCGTAGCGACTACCGTCACCGTTTCCCCTGGCTGCAAATCGCGAATATTCACCAGCCGTGCATAGTCAATATGGTCGCGGGGATAGTAATATAGCAAGTCCCGCACGGTTTGGACACCAAGACGCGCCAAAAGACCTGCTTTTCTGATGCCGATTTCTGGTAAATCCGTCAGCTTCTGGTCAAGTTGGGGTGCAATTCGGCGCTGGAAACTGCTGGAATTAGATTTAACTAGGGGAGTCGTAGGGGGAACTTTAACTTTGGGGGGATTGGGAATTTCTCCCTTATCCTCCCTCCCCACATCTTGCAGTTCCTGAATGTAGCGCCGCGTTTGGGCTACTAAATGTTGCCTATCTTCTAAGGGTAATTGCGGATATTGAGCAAATTGACTTGCCAATTCTTGCCAGCGAAGGCGTTCTGTTGCTGGTAAGATTGCAGGGAATTTACCAAAACTTAGGCAGAGAAACTCACTAAAGCGATATTGTTTCCCCATCACGTCCATAAAGCCGCGCTCAGCTTCCACTGTCAAGGCTTTTTGTAATCTCAGCCAATCTGGTAGATCGATACTCATTAGTCATTAGTCAAAGGTAATTAGTATAAGTCTGTACTCAGGACTCATCCTCAACCCAACTGGCACGCCATGCGGATTCAGCTTCGGCAATTGACAGTTCTCTGTGATATTTTTGATACTGTTTACCTATTTTATTGAGTTTAACTAGGAGACTGCGGAGTTGTTGGCGAGAAGTGCTTAAGGTGGCGTCAGCAAACTCAATTTCTACCAGCCGGAGGTTAATTGCCATTAACTGTGTAATTGCCGATTCCTCAGACTTTTCCTGATTTTCAACTTCAATGACTAAGTTTAATAAGTTAGGAGGCCCTGGTAAGGACTCCGCTACAGCTTCTGAGGAGGCTGTAGCTGCTTCTATAACTGGTTCCGGCAACTTTTTGGGTAATATTTTGGCTGCTTGTAACAACTTATTAGTTTCACGAGAAACCTGCTTCAAGATTTGCGCGATCGCCCCTTCGATGTACTGTTGCCATAGCATGAGAGATATGGGATTGGAGCTATCGGGGGAAGCGGACAAGGAAACAAATATTTTAGGTGCGGGTTTATCTGCAAAGGACAAGTGTGCTTTAATACCCTCATCTTCATCAAAAGTTTCCGGCTCATACTTTTCTCCTCTCATAAAAGCTTCCATTCGCTTCTCTTCCCGCAGAAAAGTGCTGATTGGGGGAGGAACATGTTCTTCAGGTTGTGGTTTCTTAAGGTAGTCTAAGCTGATTAGCTCATCCGCCGTTGTTTCTCTGTGATTATGTTGATTTTTGTTGATTCGGGAATATTCTGGCTGTACCTTAGTTACATTTTGCAACTGCTGTGCCGCCAAATACCCCAACTTGCGGAGGTCTTGTTGCAATTGTTGTCGGCGGTCGAAAGATAAGTTTAAAAAAGCTTCCGGGTATCCTTGAGTACATAGGTGATAACTCGCCAGCATTAACTGCTGCTGCACTGCTTTCCCCAAGTTAATCAAATAGCTGTCATAGCCACTCTTGATTTCTGTAGAGAGCGCGCTTAGCGTCACCTCCAGCATTGCAATATCCCGTTCAATTTGCTCAATTGCTCTCGCCATATCTTCGCTGGATTCTTATATGGTACAACTGTACGCTTTTAATCTAGGATAACTGTAAGAAAAGACAGGTCGCACTATTTTGCTTGACCTGTCTTTTCCAGAAAGATTAGTCAACACTCAAAAGTCCTGGGTCAAAAGAAATGACTAATGACTAATGACTAATGACTAATGACTAAATTACTTACCCATTTGTGCAGCTACTTCATCAGCAAAGTTGCTTTCTTGCTTTTCAATACCTTCACCCAGAACAAAGCGCACAAAGCGACGAATTTGAATGTTTTCACCAAGTTGAGCAACAGCTTGCTTAACCAGTTCTTCCACAGAGATGCTTTGGTCGCGGACGTAGGGTTGATCCAGCAAAGCTAATTCCTTCAAACGTTTGTCAATCCGTCCTTGGACAATCTTTTCTTTAACGTTGTCAGGCTTGGAAGCTAAGTCATCCCGACCCATTTCAATTTCTTTTTCTTTAGCCACAATATCGGCTGGGATGTCTGCTACCCTAACATACTCTACGTTGGGACAAGCTGCAATTTGCATGGCGACGTTCCGCACCAAGGCTTGAAACTCTTCGCGACGAGCTACGAAGTCCGTTTCGCAGTTTACTTCTACCATCACACCGACGCGACCACCAGTGTGAATATAGCTGCCAATGAGTCCCTCAGCTGCCACACGGTCAGCTTTTTTACCAGCGGAGGCAATACCCTTCTGGCGCAGCCATTCGATGGCTTTATCGATATCACCATTGGTTTCTTTGAGAGCCTTTTTACAGTCCATCATACCAGCGCCAGTTTTATCGCGTAGCTGTTTGACGACTTGTGCAGATATTTCCGCCATCTTGCCTAAATTCCTACTTGACTGACAGTTTGATAAAGTACCGAATCCTGAGTACGTAGGGACGCAATGCCTTGCGCCCGTACTGGGTATTTAATTAATATTTAAGTAAATACTTTTACTCAGCACCTTTTCTCCTAGCCGGAGGCTAGCGCCAACAGCACTTTTTACTCAGGACTAATTTAGCATTCAGCACTGATTGTTATTCTTCTTCTTCTTCGTCAGGAATGAGCGCGTCAGTATACTCGCTTTCACTTTCGTCGTACTCGTAGTCTTCCTCAGCCCCTTCGTAGTCGTATTCTTCCTCAGATACTTCTAGTTGACCATGACGACCTTCATAAATGGCATCTGCTAATTTGCCCACAATCAACTTAATTGAACGGATAGCGTCGTCATTGGCTGGAATAGGAATATCTACTACATCTGGGTCGCAGTTAGTATCCAGCATGGAGACAATAGGAATGCTCAACTTTTCGCATTCTTGTACTGCATTATATTCCCGTCGCTGGTCTACAATCACCACAACATCAGGAACTTTCCGCATGGTTTTAATCCCACCCAGATATTTCTGGAGTTTCGCCATTTCCCGACGCAGTACAGAGGCTTCTTTTTTCGGTAATAAATCCAGCGCTCCGCTTTCCTCGCGGCGTTCCAAGTCTTTCAGACGTTCTACACGGGTTTTGATTGTAGCCCAGTTGGTGAGCATTCCACCCAACCACCGTTGATTGATGTAATAAGAACCACAACGGCTAGCCTCTTGGGCGATAATTCCGGCGGCTTGGCGTTTAGTACCGACAAACAGAAACTTCTTACCTTGCTCAGCCGCTGTCCGCATATAGGTGTAAGCCTCTTCCATCAACTGGGCAGTTTGCACCAGGTCAATGATGTGTACGCCGTTACGAGCAGTGTAAATATAAGGAGACATTTTTGGGTTCCAACGCCGGGTTTGATGCCCAAAGTGAACCCCAGACTCCATCATTTGAGCCAATGAAACGACTGGCATATTCTTTTAAACTCCTATTCGGGTTAATCCTCCATCCAGGCGTATTTCTTCATCAGAAACACCCGAAAATCTGGATGTGCGAGATTAGACAACTTTACTAGCATAGCATATTTCTTTCCCAGGAAGAAGCAAAAAGCAATAGGGAAATCTCCATAATTAATCACGAAAAGTCAAATCAAAGATAAGTTTTTTTAAATGATACTTTTTATAAAGTCAAGTGTTTCGCAATAATTTAGAATAATCGCAATAATACTGCAAAAAATTATTAAATAGCTTACGTAATTGCGTCGTTACAGCGATTGATATTTTATGATTTTTCCATGTTAAGATAAAAATGTATAATCTGTTGGGACGTTTTTGGTAAAATAAGCTTACTCAAATTCTCAGGAATGTACAAACTGATCTTGAGATTCATTAAACGAAATTGTGCTTTCCACAAACCTGTCACTACCAACGTAATAAATCTAGTAATCTGCTATGCACAAGAGTTGCTGCTGCAGTGTTCAGTCTGACAGTACTTGCAACTCCCAATGCAGCGAGGTTGGACACCACAGATACACCAATATTTTGCCCGATGACTTGCTTGTTTTACTTGAGGCTCTGGGCGGAGCGCCGATCACCAAGCTATCGTTTGTGACAGTTGTGTAAGTCCTGGTATAATAGCAATCCTATCTGATCTGTGAGAATGGAAATCCTCAGATACCTGACTTCGCAAAAGCTACGGGGTGTCTAATTTATTATGAATGATTGAGAACTACTATAGGAATCCGGTTTGATTTCGGAAATCTCTCGTAGGGTCAGGGAACTCTTAACTCTTAACAGGGAACAATAAGTACACTGAGATTTTTGAACAAGCTTCAGTATATATTTCAGAAATCAAACCGGATTTCTCTATATCAATTTGAAGTAACAATACTCTTAAATAATTTTCAATCGAGTGTATAAAAATGTATCACTAATTATATATTTGCATATTTGCCTTGGCTTACATTAATCAAAGCTCAAACTAAATTCGCGGTTAGTAGTAAGCACTTAAGTGCTGAAAATCAGCCTGAAAACGCTTACTACTAATCTTATTCATCTACCAGTTGCGTAACTTTTATTATTTTTATCATAAGCTTCATACACACCCTTGACATTATACCAATTTAGAAAAATCCGGGCAATTTCTAAGGCTAACTGTGGCTTACCTTGATTAATTAACCATTGCAAAAAAGGTGCCATTGTCTTTTCATTTAGCCTTCCTCCTAGGGAAAGAATCCCCCACAATAACCGATGTAACCAGGTCATTTGAATCATCATTCTTACTTCCCAAGAGGGATGTTTTTCGTAAAACAATACTCCCATGCGTCCGCGTTGAATTTCTTTTTCAATTAAACGCGGTACTTGGTCTAAATTGAAGGGAGGATGCCAGTGATAACCCATTGCTTCCGGGCATTTAATAAGTTTTAAACCTAGTTTTTTTAGCCTAACTCCTAATTCTAAATCTTCCCAACCGTAAAGTTGAAAACTGGTGTCAAACATTCCTGCTGCTTCTAACCAATGTTTAGCAATAGCAACATTACCTGTAGCAAAGTAAGCAGCAGAAAAATCTGTAATTTTATAGGGTTCCGATGTTGGGTTATCAAAATTGCAGGTGTTGATTACCCAGCCATATGTAAAAATACGCTGTCCTAATTTTGTCTCTCCCTCCATCAATGCATCTGCATGAGCTTGCAGGAAATTCTCGGTAACAACTAAATCGCTATCGATAAAGATAATCGTGTCACCCTGAGACTCTTTTACACCTAAATTCCGCGCCGCAGCCGGTCCTTGGTGGTCTTGAGCAAAGCTTCGCAGGTGAGGAAATTCATTGGCATGTGCGGCTAACCATTCCAATGTCCCATCGGTAGAACCATCATCTACCAACACTATTTCATATCCCCTGATAACACTCTCTTGATTCAGGTTTTGCTGCTCTAGCGCCCTGAGACATTTTACCAAAATTGGCAGGCGATTATAAGTAGGAATGACAACGCTGAAAAACACTCTCTCACCCCATACAACTATGCTTTCAGTATCTCTTAGACTGTGCTGTTTAGATTATGTGCCCGGAACAGTTTATAAGTATAAAAAAATATATATATTATTTCCGGTTCTATTTGATTAGGTAAAAAGTCAAACAATCAACCTCAGTTACTAAATTGGTCTTGTAGCTAATTTTCAGAAAATCTGTGACATTACTGACAAGAAATTAGCTGAATTAGGTAGATAATAGTGACTCTATATCTAAAAGAAAAACAGGGAAATTATCAATGGGTCGCGCCAATAAGGTTGTGCTGGCATATTCTGGGGGAGTCGATACGTCTGTTTGTATTCCCTACTTGAAGCATGAGTGGGGTGTGGAAGAAGTTATTACTTTAGCAGCAGATTTAGGTCAAGGAGAAGATTTAGAACCTGTTAGGGAAAAAGCCTTGAAATCTGGCGCTAGTGTTTCTTTGGTGGCGGATGTTAAAGAAATTTTTGCCAAAGAATACGCTTTTGCAGCAATTCAGGCAAATGCTCTCTACGAAAACCGCTATCCCTTAGCAACTGCTCTTGCTCGTCCGCTAATTGCTAAAGCATTGGTGGAAGCAGCTGAACAATATGGTGCAGATGCGATCGCCCACGGTTGTACTGGTAAAGGTAATGACCAAGTACGGTTTGATGTTGCCATCGCCGGTCTTAACCCTAACCTGAAAATCCTAGCACCCGCAAGGGAGTGGGGTATGAGTCGGGAGGATACCATTGCTTATGGGGAACGTTTTGGTATTCACTTTCCGGTGAAAAAGTCTTCTCCTTACAGCCTTGACCGTAACTTGTTAGGGTTGGCTATTGAGGCTGGTCCTCTGGAAGACCCCTGGTATGAACCAGCAGAAGAAATCTATGTCATGACCAAAGCGATTGCTGACACTCCTGACGAACCAGAATACGTAGAAATTGGCTTTGAGAAGGGACTTCCCGTCACCGTCAACGGTGAAGCTTTAGCACCAGTACAGTTAATTGAACGCCTCAACCAAATAGTTGGTAGACATGGGGTCGGTCGGATTGACATGATTGAAAACCGCTTGGTGGGTATTAAATCAAGGGAAATTTACGAATCCCCAGCAATGGTCGTGTTAATCAATGCACACCGCGACCTGGAAAGTCTTACCTTAACCGCTGATGTCACTCGCTACAAACGCGGTATTGAAGAAACCTACAGTCAGTTAATTTACAACGGTCTGTGGTACAGCCCTCTAAAAGCCGCCTTAGATGCTTTTGTGCAACAAACCCAAGAGCGAGTTAATGGCACGGTACGAGTGAAACTTTTCAAGGGTAACGCTACTATTGTCGGACGCAAGTCTGACAATTCCCTCTACAGTCTGGAAATGGCAACCTACGGTGCCGATGACCAGTTTGACCACAAAGCCGCTGAAGGCTTTATCTACGTTTGGGGTCTACCCACTCGCTTGTGGTCGCAAGGGAAATAGGATAATGGGTAATGGGTAATGGGTAATTAATTTCTCCCCAGTCCCCATTCCCCACTCCCTCCTACTCCTTGACTTGGCGCGATTCTAACCACAAAGGTATGACAATCGCGGCTACCAAAATTAACAGTGCCGCGATCGCAAATTGACTAGCCCAAGCAACTAATTGTTCTAGGGATACAATTCTTCCAGCGAAGAACGACAGCGTTACCATGACTGCAGCCCAAGCTGTTGCTCCTCCCAGATTGTAAATAAAAAACTTGCCATAGGGCATTTCGGCTATCCCCGCTAGGGGAGCGGCAAAAATTCTTAATAATGCAAAAAATCGCCCAAAAAATACAGCTTTTGGGGCATTTTCACTAAATTGAGTCTTCATATTAAGCAATTTCTCTTCCGAAATGCGAAATATCCGACCTATTTGCAGTAACAACTGCCAGCCACCGAGTCTTCCTATCCAATAGCCACAAGTCCCACCAATGGATGCGCCGAGAATAGCATCACCCAGAACCAACCAGTAGTTTAGCTCATGACTACCAGCTAGAAACCCCCCTACAATGGTTACGGTTTCACCTGGAAGGGGTATCCCCAGATTTTCCAGCAAAATTCCCAAAAAAACTGCCAAATAACCATAGTTATGAGCAATTTCCTGGATGTTTTCCAGCGATATAAACTCAAGAGACATCCAGCTAAGCCACCTTTACAAATGTTTAATTTTCTTATATCTTGGCTTATTCTGGGATAACATGTCAATCGAAAATGCCTACTATATGGGGCATCGAGACAAGGGTAAACAAAATAAATTCGACCTACCCCATGCTCATCTAACTGACTGGAGCGCTGTGAAAGTCACAGGATGACATTTAAATCTCTTTACAAAATCTTCACAAAAGTATGACATTTGTATGAATCTTTTGTAAATATAACCTTCGATACTGAAATTAGTAATTTTCTCTGCGTATATTGGGAAAAATCAAAGAGAATTTGTAGAACAATGATACATTTTGTCCAAGAGCCTTCAGCATCACTGTTAATGCCCTGAATATAAGGGTATAGCAGATTGTTGGAGAAATGTCAACTTGTATCGTTTTTACTTTTCTCCTGTTGTGCAAATTCACACTACTACTCCAGTTATAATCATGGCTATCACACAAGAATCTCAACTGATTTCTTTTCAGCCCCAAGGACGTTTAGATGTAGATGGTGGTGCTGCCTTGAAGCAAGAGATGGATAAGTTTGTACCTCAAAGTGGTGACTTGTGGGTAATCGATCTAGCTGCCGTAGATTTTATTGATAGTTCTGGACTAGGTTATCTAGTTCAAGGCGTCAAAGCAGCCCGTCAAAATGGTTGTCGTCTAGTGTTGTGTAATGTAAAATCTACTGTCAAATTAATTTTTGAACTCACCCAATTAGATACAGTTTTTGAAATTTTTGCTACTTACGAAGAAGTATTAACAAAAGTTAAAGGAGAAAATCCAGCCGTAGCAGCATAAGCTACAAACTAAGTCATTGGGCTGTCAACCCCTTAAATGACCGATTTCAATCGAAGTGGGTGATGGGATAATTTGCAAGTCCCGGACTGGTAAACCTCTCAGACAGCACCAATGACAAAAAAATAAATCTGGCTTTTGGACACCCACACTAGCCAAAGCCGGTGCAGCCGGGAATGGTAAAACTCGGTCAAACCAAATTTCCTTGTTTCCCAACCCAAATTGTACCAGGTAGGTAGCTGGTGGGGCTGATAATAATTGCAGAAGTTGATGCGCCATGTGGTAGAGAGGTTGACGCACAACATCAGATAAGTTGTAAGGCTGATAGTAGCTGATGTCAGAAAGGGATAAGTCTTCTGGTAGTTTGTCCCCAACTATTGTTGTAGTTAGTCCAATCGCTTCACCATAGAGGGGACCTTTAGCTGTAAGCACCACTGGTAGCCAGAAACAGCCATCCCCAACAGGAATGTCTAACTTTTGTGCTAATTGCTCCCGTAATCCGAGAACGTCTAGACAGGCTGATATGATACCAGTCGAGGAAAATGGTAAATTATCCGGCAAGTTTAAAGTTAAAGGGCAAAAAATTAATTCATCAGGCTGCCCAAATTGCAGCCATGAGTCTTTTTCTAAATAGTCTGCCGTGATTATTTCGACGGTCGTAGTCAAGTTGATATCAGCAGTAATTGCCGATTTGATGGCTGACACCGTAGCCATTGTTGTCAGTGAGGTGGTAGTTGCTTCCACCGCTGAGTCCACTACAATCAGAACTTTAGACATCTCTGAGGGTGGAAACAACGGGGACTGAACCCGGTATACGTGGGAAATTCGGCAAATCAATGCCACTGCGAGTCGTACTGCGGGTTCTGACTGCCAACCTGTAGCTTACGCTTTGCAGTTCAGCATGAAGTTGGCGATTTTCCCGTTGTAGCATTGCCACTTTTTCTTTAATCGGAGCCATGCGCTCCTCAAACTTACGGCGATACAGTTGGGGTAACTCTTGTACTACTTGCTCTAACATTCGGCTGCGATCGGTTAGTTCTTGTACCGACTGACGCAACTGGTAAATTTCGGCATCACGAGCAGAAATTTGCTCTTGATAAAATGTCACCTGTTGTTCTACACCCTGCAATTGTTCTCGCAGAGCGCGAACTTGAGACATATGACGCTCAGATACCTCCGGCTTGGGCATGAAATTTGTATTACCCTTGACTAACCGGAAGAGTTCTTGAGACAGTTGTTGTACCAGTTGGTCGCGAATCTGTAACTCTTGACGCAGTTTAGAGACTTCGGTAGAGAGCGTTTGGAGGTTGGGGGTGTCAGATTTGCTCACAGTGGCAACTAGCTCCCATTAAGAATCTTTTCGACTCGAATTTGTGCTGGTGGCGCGTACTGCACTAGGGCAAGTACGATTCCTATTGTTGTTAATTTAGCATTCGTAGCCAAATAAGCAAGAAGGAAATCACTAAAAGACAAGTTTTTTGATATTTACCCTGACCTTCAGGTGAGTTATTCGCTCTGGGCTTCTTACTCATCCGCCATTAGTTTACGCCTAATTATGAGAAATGACTCATAACTGGTAGGGAATAGGGACAAGAGATATTAGGGACAATTATGTCTGTTCCCATTCCCGATGACGCTAAGAGTGCTTTCGTCGGGAATTCCCTATCCCCTTCCCTACACCTTATTCCTCGTCAGATGACTCTTCAGAGCCAGAGGTGCTGCCGATTTCTTGCTTCATGGTCAGATAGCGAATCACTTCTTCGCTCAAGCGCATGGCTCTTTCCATCGGTGCGATCGCACTTCCAGGTCCAGTGTAGTTCATTTGAACATAAATGCCATCCCGATGGCGCTGAATTTCGTAAGCGAGCCGACGCTTACCACGATTTTGAATTTCGATATCTGAGATACCTTGTTCTCGGAGCAAATTCTGGTATTTATTAATTGCTTGCTCTACTTGGTCATCACCAAGGTCAGGGCGCAAGATGTACATGGTTTCGTAAACTGTCGGCATAGGTCTCAATCTCCTTATGGACACAATGGCTACTTCAAGTTGTTTGGGTGAGTTTGTGAGGAATACCACACAACTACCCATCAACATCTGAAGCAACAAGGAACTACAATCTTACCAGCTTTCCATTTTAATGACTAAGGCAAACCCTTAAGCTTGTTGTGGCACTTTTGTGTTGGCAGCAGCTTCCTAGCTTGCAAATAAGAGGTTATCAGTCAAAGTTATGGCGCAGCGCTACGTCCGAGTTCAAAATCCAGAAGGAAGAATTTACTATGGATTACTGCAACTATCGATGAACGTTCAAGTTCTAGATGCACCACCGTGGTTGCAAGGACAACCCACTAATGTAGAATTGGCACAAGATAGCTACGAAATTCTTGCTCCCTGTGCGCCATCGAAAATTGTGGCGGTAGGCAAAAATTACGCCGACCATGCGGCAGAAATGGGTACTGAGGTGCCAAGGGAACCACTACTGTTTCTCAAGCCACCAACCGCCATTATTCCATCGGAAGCAGAAATCAAGTATCCGGAACAGTCCCAGCGGGTAGACTACGAGGGAGAGTTGGCGTTGGTAATTGGAGAACAAGCCGTTAACTGTACGCCAGAAGAAGCAAACAATAAAATTTGGGGTTACACCATTGCCAATGATATCACCGCTAGGGATTTACAACAGCGCGATGGTCAATGGACGCGAGCTAAAGGTTTTGATACCTTCTGCCCCCTCGGTCCTTGGATTGTGCGGGAAGTCAATCCCGGAGCTAGATTACAGACCTTTGTTAATGACAATCCCAAGCCAGTACAATCTGCCTATATTGACCAGATGGTGTTTCCACCAGATGTCCTGGTGTCATACATTAGTCAGATTATGACCCTCCTGCCAGGGGATGTGGTATTAACGGGGACGCCGGTGGGTATTGGTCCAGTGCAAATAGGCGATCGCGTCCGGGTGGAAATTGAAGGTATCGGACGCTTAGAAAATACGGTAGTTCCCCGATAGAATGTCGAGACGTATTCATGATACGTCTCTATATTTAGCGAACTTGGGTATAAACTGCTTCTGAAATAGCAGGTATTTCCGCATATTTACCCATAATTGACTGGGCAACCGAATAAACCACCGCTACGACTACACCAATAAAGATGGTACTGGCTAGAGTTTCTATGGCAAAGCCAGTGCCAGGAATCCGAATCAGAATTTCGATGAGAATGCCAAACAAAAAGATAACTATGTCCAAAAGAATTGCCTGCATGGCATTGAAACGAATGAAGTGATTAATTTTTTCGTTCCTGACTACCAACAGAAACAAGGCAAAGAAAACAATCAGTCCCAAAAAGGGTACACCTGTGTAAATTGATGCTATGGAAGCAAGCGGCGAAAACAAGGCTGCTAAAAAGGGGAAATCCCGAAACAAAACGCCACCGAACCTTAACCCATCCAGCAAAGGCAGTAAATAAGGTAGGCAAGCAAAAATCCGGTCAGAAACTGTTGTAGACCCGCGCCAACTCATTGTACGTTCTCCTGTATTAACGGTTATCGTTTCTAAGCACAGGATAACGCACCTATTTAGTCATTAGTCATTAGTCCTTAGTCCTTAGTCACCAGTCATTTGTAAGCGTTGCTCCACGACTCAGGAACACCAGTGGGTGTAGGGAAACTAGGATCGCACACTCCCCTAAACCCTTTACTAATAACTAATGACCAATGACTAATGACTAATCAACTTTAGCAATCCGAAAACCCATCATGCATTGATATTGCTCTGGCTGTTGTTGGGTCAGTTTCGGAATCAGTTGACCACAACCTAGTTGTCCTTGACGCCAACGGGGTTGACCGCTTTGGTCTGCGAGTAAACAAGATTGGCAAACCTGCTGGGGGGCAATGATTTGATTGTCCATCAACATCACTAACATCGAGTCCCTCCCTGATATTTACAAGTTGTCCTAGATTAATTTTATGATATTTTTTTAGGTTTATTGTAAGAACTTATACATAGCTTTACATCCCAATCAAGCACTATCGTTCATACTGGGAATAATCAAACAGCGTTATGATTAATAACGCTTTGTTCGGGGTGACTTCAACTGAAATAGGCAACCTGTGAACAAGTTCTCTAAATTTTCTTAAGGATAACTGAAGTGACTCGTACCAATTCAGATTTTCTGACACAGACCGACCCCATAGTGGCGGAATTCATATCCCAAGAATTGCAGCGTCAACGCGACCACCTAGAGTTGATTGCTAGCGAAAACTTTACTTCGGCTGCAGTTCTAGCTGCTCAAGGTTCAGTGCTGACCAACAAATACGCTGAAGGCTTACCCGGTAAGCGCTATTACGGTGGTTGTGAATTCGTCGATAAAATCGAGCAATTGGCAATTGACCGGATTAAAGAGCTATTTGGTGCCGCTCACGCTAACGTTCAACCCCATTCTGGTGCCCAGGCGAATTTTGCCGTTTTTCTCACCCTGCTCGAACCAGGGGACACTATCATGGGGATGGACTTGTCTCACGGTGGACACCTGACTCATGGTTCTCCGGTGAATGTCTCCGGTAAGTGGTTCAAAGTCGTTCACTACGGAGTGAACAAAGAAACAGAGCAGTTGGACTATGACCAAATTCGTGAGCAGGCGCTGAAGGAGCGTCCTAAGCTCATCATTTGTGGTTATTCCGCTTATCCTCGAATTATCGACTTTGCTAAATTCCGTAGCATTGCTGATGAAGTAGGTGCTTATTTATTGGCAGACATTGCCCACATCGCTGGTTTGGTCGCTAGCGGTTTGCACCCCAACCCCATTCCCCATTGTCATGTTGTCACCACCACCACCCACAAGACCCTGCGCGGTCCTCGCGGTGGTTTAATCATGACTGGAGACCCTGAACTGGGTAAGAAACTCGATAAGTCCGTGTTCCCTGGTTCTCAAGGTGGACCTCTAGAACATGTAATTGCTGCGAAGGCTGTAGCTTTTGGTGAAGCCCTGAAGCCAGAATTTAAAGCCTATTCTGCTCAAGTGATTGAAAATGCCAAAGCCTTGGCTGCTCAGTTACAAAGCCGTGGGTTTAAGTTAGTATCTAACGGCACTGATAATCACTTAATATTAGTAGATTTACGGTCTATTGGCATGACTGGTAAGCTAGCAGACCAACTGGTGGGGGCTGTGAATATTACTGCTAACAAGAACACCGTTCCTTTTGACCCAGAGTCGCCTTTTGTCACTAGCGGTCTGCGTTTGGGTTCTCCCGCTCTCACCAGTCGCGGTATGGGTGCAGCAGAATTTACCGAAATCGGTAACATTATCGCTGACCGCTTGCTGAATCCTAACGATGAAGCAGTAGCTGACGATTGTCGTCGTCGTGTAGCTGCACTGTGCGAAAGATTTCCCCTCTATTCGCACTTGAGTGTGCCTGTACCGGCTTTGGCTTAAGGGATTAGGGACTGGGGATTCAGGACGCTCTAATCTCCAGTCGCCAGATTTTAGATTTAGATTTTGGATTGCCTCTACAATCTAAAATCTAAAATCTAAAATCTAAAATCCCATGAGTGCAGAAATTATTTGTGTTGGTACAGAATTACTACTGGGTGATATTCTTAACAGTAATGCCCAATACTTGGGGCAACAACTGGCACAGTTAGGAATTCCCCATTATTATCAAAACGTTGTCGGGGATAACCCTGAAAGAATCAAGCATGTTATCGAAATTGCTCTCAACCGAGGGGCGAAAATTTTAATTTTTACTGGGGGTTTGGGTCCGACACCCGATGACCTCACCTGTGAAACCATAGCCGATTTTTTTGGCGCACCTCTAACAGAACGTCCGGAAATTATTGAAGATATTGCTCGCAAATACTCAGCGCGGGGTCGTGTGATGACTCCCAGTAATCGCAAACAAGCCCTGATACCAGAGGGCGCAGATATTTTACCAAATCCTGGCGGTACGGCACCTGGTATCATTTGGCAGCCTAGCCCTAATTTAATTATACTCACTTTTCCCGGTGTCCCATCAGAAATGCATCGGATGTGGGAAGAAACGGCGGTTCCCTATCTCAAAAGCCAAGGCTGGGGTCAGGAAATTATTCACAGTCGGATGCTGAAGTTTTGGGGTATTGCTGAATCTGCTTTAGCGGAAAAGGTGAATGACTTTTTCAACTTATCCAACCCCACAGTTGCACCCTATGCGAGTAAGGGAGAAGTAAAGCTGCGGGTTTCGGCGAAAGCGGCTGATGCAGGAGCGGCAGAGTTATTAATTGCGCCGATTGAGCAACAAATCAAAGAAATTGCTGGATTGGATTACTTTGGTGCTAATGATGATACCCTAGCTTCTGTAGTTGGTGAGTTGTTGTTGAAGGCGGGGGAAACGCTGGCTGTAGCAGAATCCTGCACTGGTGGCTTGTTGGGGCAAATGTTGACAGAAGTTTCTGGTAGTTCTGCTTACTTCTGGGGAGGGGTAATTTCCTATGACAACTCAGTTAAGGCTGGGTTGTTAGGAGTGAATCCAGAAGATTTGCTACACTATGGAGCGGTAAGTGCTACTGTGGCTCAACAAATGGCAGTAGGAGTGAAAACCCTCTTGGGAACTAGTTGGGGAGTGAGTATCACTGGGATTGCAGGTCCTACAGGTGGGACACCAACGAAACCAGTTGGGTTAGTATATATTGGTCTAGCGACACCAAATGGTACGCTGGAAAGTCAAGAATATCAATTCGGTGCGCTGCGCGGTCGTTCTTTGATACGTCATGTTAGTGCTTGTACAGCCTTGGATTTGTTGCGGCGGAATTTGTTAACAATGAATGGTAAACGAATGTAGCCGATAGGTCACTTCTACAGAGACGTTACTTACAACCGTTATCCGCCATCTAGATGTAGCGTCTCTGATAATGGTATCAGAGGCTGTCATTTGATGATAAAGCTATCTAAAAATCCGAAATCTCCTATATTTGGCTTATCTATGCTATTTATTCCACTATTTCTTAAATATAAGAGGGCACCTTTATACCCTTGCAAGAGTCTGATATTTTGTTAACTTTTTGCTTTGACAAACAACTGTAACTATGAACGCTCACTGTCTTTCTGTGTTAACCAAAAAACTCGCTGTTATGGCTAGCGTTATCGGTGTCACAGCCTCTGTTGGCGTTCCCGCAATGGCGCAAACTACAGATCAACCAAAAAATGATGTTACGGGTAACATTGTACAGGTAGTATCTAGCAATAGCTCTCTGAGTAAACTGTCCCAAGCTATTGACGCATCCGGTTTAAAAAACACTCTTGCTAACGGTAACTACACTCTATTGGCACCGACTGATGAAGCCTTCAGCAGTTCTTTCACACCCGGTGCCGAAGAATTTCTGCTTAAACCAGAAAATCGCAGTCTATTACGGCAAATTCTCGCCTACCATATAGCACCTGGGGAAATCACCTCTAGTCAGTTAGCAACCAAAAGTTCCCTTCCGACCCTTGGTGGTGGTGTTTCAGTTCGTAGGAATCCGGAAAGGGTGATTATTAACAACGCTAGTCTAGTTCAACCTGATATTCCGGCTAGCAATGGAGTTGTCCACACCATTAGTCGAGTATTAATTCCTCCCCGCCTGCGAGAGCAAATTTCGTCTCTACTCAAATCATAATCGCGATCGCTTCGCTGCTGCGCGGAGCGCAGATCGCTTGCTTGTGTGCTTTCTCTGTGTATCTCCGTGGTTTGTTTCGATTCGTACCATAACCTGTGCAAGAACTTGATTTTTTCGGTACAGTTCGAGGAATTAATACTTGTTACTAACATGCTCTCAGAACGGTTTACTGAAGCTCTCGTCTATGCTACCCAACTCCACCACCGTCAAGTTCGTAAAGGTTCTGGTGTTCCCTATATTACCCATCTACTAGGGGTTACTAGTATCGCTTTAGAATATGGTGCTAATGAAGACGAAGCCATCGCCGCACTGTTACACGACGCTATCGAAGACCAAGGTGGTGTAACGACACGAGCAGAAATTCGTCGCCGCTTTGGAGATAACGTCACTGCTATTGTGGATGGTTGCAGTGATAGTGACATTACACCCAAACCTCCTTGGCGTCAACGTAAAGAAGCATACATTGCTACCATTCCCACGGCTTCGCCGTCGATCCGCTTAGTATCTGCGGCTGATAAACTGCACAATACTCGTTCAATAATCCAAGATTATCGTCGAGTCGGCGAATCCTTGTGGGAGTGCTTTAAAGGCGGAAAAGACGGTACTGTTTGGTACTATCGAGCCATGCTGACAGCATTTCACCAAGCAGGTAACATGCCTATTCTTGAGGAGTTAGAAAGAGCAGTTGCTGAATTAGAAGCTATGGTTTGTGATTGTTAACGGAGAGGGGGGGATTCGAACCCCCGTTGACGTTGCCGTCAAAACACATTTCGAGTGTGCCGCATTCAACCACTCTGCCACCTCTCCACAGGCACAATTATTGCATTTTTATTTATCATATCATGACTGGGATGGTTTTTCTCCATTCCCAATCTCTCTACAAAATAGACTTTTGATTCTCCGTTACATTCAGAACACTCTCAAACCTAGCGCTAGGTGTCCATTGAATTGCACCATCCCGTCCTGTCCAGAATACTTGCGTCTTGTTTTCTCCTAGGGCTAACAAAGCTTTGGGGTCAATTCTGTTGGAGGAAGCGATGACTATTTTGGGTTCTACTTTCTTGACTAACTCGCTACTCAAACTATCACCAGCCCACCATAACACTTCTGCCTTGGGTAATCCAGGAACTTTAACTAATTGCTTTTGTTCGTTCGGGTTGATATTTCCCACCAATAACCAATTCTGTCCGCGAACTTGAAACTGCAACACAGGGACTTCTTCGTTAATTAATTCCACTACTGTAGAACCAGCATTCACTTTTTGCTTAACAGCCAAATTTTGGTAGTTTCCACCACTTTGCTGTACTTCTGTTTTAATTGCTTGGATAATAGAAACATTGTCTTGCTGTTGAGAATAGTCGTAGAAAGTTCTCACTGGTAAGCGTTGGAGCAGATCCATCCAACCAGTGTTAGCTTTGTTATCTACAGAAATTGCCCAATCAACTTGATTCACACCCTGCTGCTGTAGAAAAGGCAGGACTGTAAATCTAGCTGTACTATCATCACCACTATTAAACAGCGTTACTCGTCCTTGTTCTTGAACTACTAACACTGGTTCAGTTCGAGTTGCCAGCACAGTAACACGAAATAAGGTAGTTTGTGTTTGCCATATTGGGATAAATACCAAACCTACTGCAATCAAACCCGCTAACCACCAGCGCATGTTCCACCAATTCAGCAACCACACCAATACAAATAACCCGTAAATTAAGATTAGCTGCCAGAGGGAAATTGTACCTATAGCAAAAGAATTACCTGGTAATTGAGAAATGTATTCTACTAACTGAATGAGCCAATGGGTGGGGTAATACAACAACCAAGCGATCGCACTCCCTGCTACAGACCAAATTACACTAGCTAAGGCGCTAATAATTCCACCAATGCTGATTAAGGAAATTAGGGGTGTGGTCACAATATTTGTCAGTAGACTGTAAACTGGTAACACCCCAAATACATGCAATTGCAACGGTAGTGTCCATATCGATGCTGCTAGTGGTACAGCAATTAAAGAAGCGATCGCCGGTGGCAACCATTGCAACCAGTTAGTTAATGCCGGTACAGTTACTATTAATCCCAGAGTTGCCAAAAAGCTCAACTGAAAACCTAAATCCCAAATCCACAAGGGATTAAACAGCAGTAAAATCGTTGCTGCTATTAGCAGGGAACCAACAAGCTTGACTTTTCTCTCCAAAGCTAAGCCAATTAATGCCGCAAATCCCATGATTACGGCTCTTAGCACAGAAGGCTGAAATCCTGCCAAAAGTGCAAAAATAATTAACGCAGCACTCCCCAAAATGCATCTGTTGATCGCACCCAGATTTCGAGTCAACCCTAGCACCACACCTAAAATCAGGGAAGTTTGAAACCCGGATGCTGCAAGAGCATGAGCCAATCCCGCCTGGACAAATAAATCACGTATATCGTAAGGTAAATCAACCGCTTTACTACCCAAAACCATAGAACTGACAAGCGGTCCTTCGGGGATACCCAACCAACGAACTTGCGATCGCACAATTCGCGCTCTGACTTGCCACCATCCCCATCCCGGCTGGTCTTTTTTATCAGGGAAAGTTACCTGTCTACCACTAAGTCCCGCAAAAGCACCGTCTTTTTTGAGAAACTCCTGAAAATTAAAACTTCCTGGATTTGCAGGTGGTTGAGGCTTGTATAACACCCCTGTGACGGCAATTTCTTGGCCTGGGTATATCGCCGTAGCCTGCAATAAGGGTACAGTGACATATAACTTACCAGAAACCCCCTTGTTAACATTTGCTGGACCATTATCGCTGTTGATTTCATCCAGCAGTTTCGCATCTAACCAAAATTGTCCCCGTTTGTTGCGAGTTAACCGAGGTGTACTGGTCACAAAACCTTTAACTGTGACAACTTGCTCTTGTTTACCACCATTATCTAATTGCAGGAATTTGCTGACGTCATTCTTTGCGGGGAAAGGTATCCGCATTTGCAAATACAAACTAGCAAAGAAAGCAACAATACCAGCTACTAGCCATACACCTGGTTTAGGAGGTGCTTGCCAAATATTATCAGCCTCCGGTTCTTTATCTTGAGCCGATAGGTGTCCCTTGGTTTTAAATGCTTGACGACGTTGCTTACGCGACCGTTTTTGGAAAATAATTGCCAGTACTAACCCCAGCAACGGCATTACAAAACCAATCCAGGGAACTACGGTAGATAGCAAGCCGATAATATAGGCTAGACAGAGAATAGTAGCTGTCGTTTCCATAAGAAACTTTGGGCAAAAGTCAATATTTTGGCAACGAAACCACAGATAAACATCGATAACCACAGACAAATTAAAATTATCTGTGCTGCGTTCATCTGTGGTTCCAAACCAGTTTAATCGGATTTTAGAAGTTGATCAGATAGAAATCCCCAAGTTAAAGCCTAGGAAAGCATGAATTACCAGAATCACTAACGCTATAGTACCCAAATAAGCATGAGTAGTCCGTAACGCTGGCTTATCTCCGCCAAAGCCACTGAGAGAAATTATCCCATTAATGAACAGCAGTACCAAGACAAGCGAACCAGTCCAGAAATGAGGACTTTCGAGAATCGGCTGCTTCTGCATCACTAGCGACAATATGCCGCCAGTGTAACCCAATGCCAAGAACAAAGACATCCAAGGAGCAAGTTTACGGTGGTCGCTGCGATTTTTCAGCGCTACCTTCTCGTCCTGGCTTAGCCGTCCTTGCCAGCCAGCCCAACCGACATAACTACCCATAACAAATACCACAGTCGCCATCATCAACGGATGTCCCCAATGCACAATTGGTTCAGGAACACCCAAGCTGCGAAACCAAGCCGCGATTGGTTCTAGAATTTCAGCTAATTTACTGCCCATTCTCTGCTCACGCCGTGTAACGAAACTTAACACAAGTTACCAGAGTAAATTGTAATATCCTCTGTTGGCGTTCTGGGCAACCCAGTTGTTTTCCAAAAATTATAAAGAGGGACACAAAGCCTTGCACCCCAAATAAACTGTAAATTCGGGGAGATATTAATGACTCAAACCACCGGTTCCTTGAGCAAAGGGAAGCCCAGTTTTTCCCGCTGTTCGACGTACAATTGCGCTACCTTACGCGCTAAATGCCTAATTCTCCCGATGTAGCGCGTCCGTTCAGTTACCGAAATCACACCTCTGGCATCCAACAAGTTGAAGGTATGCGAACACTTTAGTACATAATCCAGGCTAGGCAACACCAATCCGCGCTCTGTTAATTGTGTCGCTTCTTGCTCATAGATATTAAATAGCGTCAGCAGCATTTCTGGATTAGATGCCTCAAAATTGTAGGTACACTGCTCAATCTCCCCTTGGAGGTGAACATCTCCATAGGTAATGTTGTCAGTCCACTGAATCTTGGTCATCGCCTCTACTTCTTGGAGATACATTGCTAATCTCTCCAGTCCGTACGTAATCTCAATCGATACCGGACGACAATCAATTCCGCCGCACTGTTGGAAGTAAGTGAACTGGGTAATTTCCATTCCGTCTAGCCAGACTTCCCAACCAGTACCCCAAGCACCCACGGTTGCATCTTCCCAGTTATCTTCCACAAACCGAATATCGTGGTCTTCCGGACGAATACCCAAAGCCCTTAAGGAATCCAAATATATATCTTGGATGTTGTTTGGTGACGGCTTAATCAGCACTTGATATTGGTAGTAGTGCTGGAAGCGGTTGGGGTTTTCGCCGTAGCGTCCATCGGTGGGACGACGACAAGGTTCAACGTAAGCAACTGCCCAAGGCTCTGGTCCCAACGCTCTTAAAAATGTATGGGGATTCTTTGTTCCAGCCCCCTTTTCCATATCGTAAGGTTGGGCAATAAGACATCCACGGTCTGCCCAGAACTGATGCAGCGCAAAAATAATTGACTGAAAATTCACAACTGACTTTCCTTTCTCAGCACAACGCCTTACCCATTGTTGCCTAAAACCATTGACCAGAGAAGGAAAGTCGGGATTGAGAAAAAAACACAAAAAAATTTGCTGGGAAGTGTTGACACAGCCCTGGAGAGTTGCTACATTGAATAAGTGCCTGAGAGAGGCGCGGCTTCGGC
>JAYKJH010000004.1:0-26820 GCA_035285345.1 Nostocaceae cyanobacterium
GGAATGTTGTTCCTAAAGCACATGTTTCTGCTCAGCCATTCTCAACGCAAGTAGATGAACTAGAAACTGAATATATTAGGCAGCAAGTTAAATTACTCGAACCGGCAATCCATAATAATCAGAAGGTTTAGTTGAATAAAAGGGGACAGAGAACTCTTAACTGTTCCCTATTCCCTGTTCCCTGTTCCCTTATTCGATAAAAAAGCCCGCCTGAGCGCGAGCTAACAATTAAAGTAATTCAAAACCAAATTTTTTATTAGACGTGTAATACCATTTCACCCCTATCGCGATACATAAAAATATACGTAGGGGCAAGGCATTGCCTTGCCCCTACCTACAAATTGGTATCATTAGAAAAGTGAAACGGTGTAACAGCTTATCACCCCACAACTCCCATCGCACCCGCTAAAGCAGATACAAACGCAGATGTAAGCGCTGTACCAAATAACCACCAAGCAGCAACCTCCGCAGCTTTCCGAGTTTCTTCAGCTTGCTTTTTAGCTCTTGCTTTCACATCTTCTAAACGTTCTTGAGCCGCTTGCTGGAGGCGTTCTGCACGTTGCAGAGCGTTAATCCGAGCGCCTTCAATTTGGTCGATAATCCTGTTAGCATCCGCCTCAGAAATATCATCGCGGGAAGCAAGAATTGCTACCAAAGTATCACGATTAAAATGACTCAAGCGATCGCGCAGTCCCTCAAATCCAGCTTGTGGATCGTAAAATAACTTGCGGATGTCTCGCCGGATACCATCATAGTTGAGTTCGGGACGTTCCAAAGAATTAAGATATCTGCGAATGCGCCCAAATATACCGTCAATTACTGATTGAATGCGCCGCTGAACATCACGCACTTGCTCGACAAATTGATCGCGTACAGCTTGCATTTCATCGACAATCTGATTTGCTTCGGCTTCGCTGATATCTGGACGTTGCGCCAATAAAGCAACTAGGGTACTGCGGTCAAATTTAGACAGGCGATCGCTCAAACTTCCCCAGCCAACACGGGGGTCTTGCAGTAATAGTTGCAAGTCTCTCTTTATACCTGCTGGGTTAAGTTCTTCCTTGTCGGTATTGCGGAGGTAATTTTCCAGAGTTGATTGAAAGTCCTGTACTTGCGCTTTGGTTCGACTTGCAATGCGTCGAGGTGTCCTGACCATCTGACGAATGGCTGACTGAACTTGGTCAATGTATTGGTTAACTTCCGCTTCGCTTAAATCTCCTCGTTGACTGAGCAACCTGACCAAAGTTTCCCGGTCTACCTGGGAAAGTCTGCGTTTGAGAGCGATACTACCCCCTTTGGGGTCATTAAACAGCCTTGATAAATCCTGTTGAATACCTTCGGGGTTAAGTTCTTCTAGGTTGGTGCTACGCAAATAATCCGCCAACCGCGAGGAAACTTCATCATATTGTGCTTTGACTTGTTCTTTGGCTTGAGAAGCTAATGCTTGCGGTGTATGAACAACACGGTCCCATGTAGACTCGAATTGGTCAAGGATTTGATTTACCTGTTCCTCGCTCAAATCCCGACGCTGAGTCAAAAGTTGCACCAGTGTATCGCGGTCGAATTGCTCGAAGCGGTAGCGCAGAGCAATTAATCCTAGTTGTGGGTCTTGACGGAGAGTTTGCAAATCTCGCTTTATCCCTTCGGGATCGAGTTCTGCTTTATCGGTATGACGCAGATATGATTCAATCCGCATTTGCAGTGCTTGCATTTGCGATTTGTCACTAGCTAGCCGTTGTTCGACTTTTTCTATAGCGCGATCGCGTCCCTGGGAAAGTTGACTGATAATTTGTTCCATTTCCAAGGGAGTCATGCTTGCATCGTTGCGCTGAGTGAGGATACGACTTAAAGTTGCATTATCCAAGTGTTTGAGTACTTGTGCAAGTATTTCTGGCTCTGCATCAGGGTCATCTAGCAATTCTGCAAAATTTAATTGCAAATTTTTAGACGATAAAGTTGTTGGCGATGCTGTGCGTAAATAATTAACAACTCGACTGTATACATCTTCTGCTTGCTCGCGAACTTCTGCTATTTTTGCCTTTTGAAATTCTTCCCGACGAATCCTTTCTAATTGGTCAGCAATTGCTGCTATTTTCAACTGAGTCAAGTCACCGCGCTGTTTGAGCAGTTGCACAAAATAGAGACGATTTAAAGATTCTAACTGCTGGCGAACTGTCCCTGGGTCTGCGTCTGGGTCATGAAGAACTTCGCGAAAATCCTGCTCAATCTTCTCTGGTTTCATCTGCCAAGAGTAACTATTTAGCAGATAATTTTCTACATCTGAGCGAATGATACTACCCGATAATTCTGGAGTTTTATTGCTCGTCTGAGAAACCAGCTTGTCTGCTTGTTCTCCCGCTTTATTTGTGGCGGTTCTTAGCTTACTCAAAATCGTTTCCACATCTAAATCTGACAGGTCTTGTCTGCCTAATACAACCCCCGTCAAAGTCGTCGTAGCAAACTGCAATGCCTGATTTACTAGAGTATCATCTTGCTTTGAACCATTGCCATTTTGGGACTTGCTGCTGGTTACTGCAATTAGTTTGTCAAGTTTGCTAGATAGTTCATTTGAGCGTAGTCTTTCTGGTAGAGCCGAAGCGAGATAATCGCGCAATTCACCCACCATATCAGCGGGCTTTTTCTGCTCACCAATTACCTGCTTCCACGCAGCTTCTAATTCGCTTGCTAGGCGATTTACTTCCCGTGGAGAAAGGTCGGTACGGCTGCGAATTAAATCGACAAAAGTCTGGCGATTAATGTTTTTTACTACATCACTATCCCCCAAAGATTGCAGTTGCGGATCGCGCAGTAAAGTTTCAAATTCCTGACGAATACTTTTAACATCAAGTTCTGCTGGTCTTAATGTTTCTAAATAATCCTCCAAGGTATCGCGCAAGTTATCAGGATCTATACCAGCGGTCAGTTCCCGATGCATAGCAGCAGCAGCAGCTTCAGCAGTGGCTACCATGCGATCGCTCACAGCTTTACCACCCAAGGCTGCAGTGGCGGTATTTACAATTGTTTGAAAGCCAGAAGTCACGGTATTTAATACCGAACCAATTAAAGAACCAAAGGTTGTGGAACTCAACCAAACCAGCACAGAAAAGTACGCACCCCAGATAACCAAGCCCACTATCGCACCCAGTACTGGGCTGTAAAGCAAGCTCAGTCTTACAGCAAGGAAGCAAGCAATAAATAAGGCAATACAGACACTAATTAACGTCCACAACCCCACTCCAAAACCAATTTTGCGAATCGTACTGCCGAGGCTGCTACCCTCGCTGTCGTCGTCAGAACTTCCTTGATGTCCTAAATAAGAAATCCCGGCGGCAATAGACAAGTTTGTTAATAAAAACTGGAAAGCAAATGCCAGTACAATACCTGCAATCAATGCCACAAAAAACTTAGGACCAGAAAATAAAAGTGCTGTTTGTTCTGGGGGATTTACTCCGGGTGGTTGAACTATAACCTGTGCCATCAACGATTGGCTATTCCTCAGCATGGCAATTCCTGCGGTTTCAAACATTGATTTCCCTCTTTAACTTTAAATTTCCCGTCAATTTCTCAGCCAATTTATAAATTGCGGGGTTTATTACCTGGATTTATAAAACAAAACATCTTGCTTACTGCTTAAGTATTGCTGAATGGCAAGATATCATTCATCTTTCTGTAGTTGGAATTTACGTAAGCTCTAAAGACAGATTACTATTTATACTCTCTAGTTCAATATATAAGATATAGTCGATATCGAGTAAAAATATTTAAATTAAAAACTCAAACATTAATATTCCTACTTCACTACCACTGTAGTCATAGGCTATAAATAAATAGTTTATAGCTCTAGAGTGATTGTGTGTTTAGTGACGATTGATAAATTTGAGGGAGTTGCTAAGATTCACATCGAACTAAAAGGAATTGGAAAGATGAACAAATCTGATTTAGCAAAAACCCTGAAAGTGAGTTTAATCGCTCTGAGCCTTTGCGCTCTACCCTTAACACTTCCTGCTTTTGCTCAAACTACCCCTGGTGACGGTACTACCACCACACCCGGTCAAACTACAGTCTATGACCGCCAAGACGATGGCTTTGACTGGGGTTGGTTGGGCTTGCTTGGTTTGCTTGGTTTGGCAGGTCTAGCTGGCAAAAAACGTGAAGAACCAGTCCGTTACAGCGACCCTGATGCCAGTCGTTCTTCTACCACCCGTTATTAACGGAAGGGCAGGAAATTTGAATGGTTTAATTATTGGAGAGGATACAGCTTGAGGGATGCCCTTAAGCTTTTTTATTACAATGCATAACTCAAGGCTATTTGTAGATAAGTAATTATATTTCTATAGTCAGAGGATACTAATATATATTTTAACGCTAGAGATTGATTACTATTTAATTCCCGATTGCTAAGTTAGTAGTAATTAAAAGCTGAAATAAGTAAGGCATATTCCTACTTACTTATTAACAATTTTGAAATCATATCTAACCCCAGGCTTTAATTGCCACAATCCAAGTCAATTTTAGGAGCAGCATATGGAATTTTCTACTGCGCTTACGCTTACTTTAGAGCAAGAATTTAATTTGAAGCTATACGAAGAGATGGCTAAAAAATTGAGCAAGGAGCAAGCTCAGGAATATCTGTTAGAAGTTTTACGACAACTGATGATAAAAGATAATTTTCTTAAACAACTCATGAGGTCAAATATGCTTGATTAGGTAATAATCACTGATTGAGTCAGGAAAAAACTTAATAACCTGGTATGAGAAAGAAAATAGAGCATTTGGCAAGTGGATAATTGTTGTAGGGGCACAACGCGCGTTGTGCCCCTATATCTTTATTTATATCAAGATTCCCGACTTATTAAAAAAATCGGGAATCTGGGCATTTATTTATTTAAATGTTTGTCTTAGTTCACTTGTGCAGAAAGTTTGCGTTCAGCTTTATTTTCATCGGATTTTAGGGCAGGTCCTTCAATGAATGAGCGCAACATCCAAGCCATTTCCTCGTGACCTTCCATTAGTCCTGTTAGGAAGTCAGCGGTTCCCTCATCATGGAATTTTTCCGAGCATTGATCCACATGTTCGCGAAGATTGCGGATAATTTGTTCGTGGTCATTAACCAAATTAGCGACCATTTCTGTAGCAGTGGGAATTTCACCTTCATGCTCAGAAATAGAAGCATATTTCAAGAAACCAGCAGCCGTTCCCACTGGGTAACCACCCAAAGTGCGAACACGTTCTGCCATCGCATCAATATTTTCAGCCAGGGTTTCATACTGTTCGTCCCACAATTCGTGCAATGTTCGGAACTGCGGTCCTACTACATCCCAATGGTATTTTTTGGTCTTTATCAGTAGTAAATAAGCATCAGAGAGGTCATGATTTAATAACTCAATCACACCTTGACGTTGCTCATCAGATAAACCTATGTTTAACTTTCGCATTGGTTTGTTCTCCACAAAAAAATGAGACTATACTTTATTCAACAAATTAGACCGCTGGCAATTATTGTTTGTTTTACGTTATTATTTGCATCTTAACGTCAGATAAAAATTTTTATCTTTATGCCAGAGGTCTATATTCATCCAAAAATTTTCCAAGAAAAAACTAGACTTTCAACAAAGCTGTCCGAAGAAAATTTACCCACAAAACAGGCATGAAATTCCCTGTCTTTTTATACCAAGTTGCGTTCTATTATGGTATATCAAAATCCATAATATTCCTTGCTGCGTCGCTGCGGACGGGATACTATCTTGGAACGCAACTTAGGATTAATCCTTGACTTACAGCTTGTCTAGGGTTTGATTTATCTGCTCTTCAACAGTGGTAGCGGTCTTGCTATTAGCAGGATTTTTCATTTTGCTAGCATCAGCAGCACCCTGAACTTCATTTATACCTTCATTTGCTCGCTCCTTGATCTCTTCTGGAGAAAAGGTTTTATCTTGGTCTAGAAAATCCCATGTTTTCTTTTCAACTTTTAGCAGTTGGTCTTCACCTTTTGTGGGTTTGCTATAGGTAGCTGTAGGATAATCTGAATCGCCTTTACTAGGGCTGCTGTAAGCAGGAGACACATAGGAAAACAGCATAACTGCACAAAGACAAATCATGCCCACAAATCTGATTGCACCTAAAGCAGGTAAGTTAATACGAAGATGTCTCATGTGGAAATTCTCCTCATTAGATCAGAAAGATTATTAGCTTATTTACAAATTTGTTTTCGTTCAAATCTGTATCAGCTACTATTTATTAGTCTCAATTTATTAATAATTTATCCTCTACAGAGAGATAGAGGTATTTATTATCTCCAGATAGAGATGCTCAAAGTGCTTGTGATAGCAGCGTTTCACATTTGTGGGATAAATCCTAGAACCGATCGCCGCAAACTCGGGGTGGTTTTACTGAACAGCCGGGATGATTTGTCATTCAAAGCGCAACAAAGTGCCGCGATCGCGCTCACTTGCGCTGAGAATCCCGATAAATGCTCTGCTCCCAACCGCGATTGCTAACTGGAGCGGGTCAGGAATTATTAGCTGAGCAGCGTCAACAGTATCCTTGCGAACACCTGGATGTACTGAGTATTTTATTGAATGCAAAAGACAAACAAGGCAATCCCCTAGGTCGTGCAGACATCAAGGAAAATATTTTGGGGATGTTGATTCCCGGACATGAAACCCTCACTTCGCCATAATTTAAAACATATTTGCTAAAAATTGTAGCTTTTTTATTTAACATTTTATTTCACAGGACGTACCACACTAATCAACTTACCAGCCAAAGCTTCTGCTCCCAAAATAGCTGTATTAATTCGTTGTGCTAATCCACTTCTATCTGCATCATCCGTGCAAATTATAATACCAGCATGACTAGGCTGAGAGCGATGCAAGCGTTTAAAGTCTTTGCGGTTTAATGTTAAAATAACACGTTCGTCACTACTTGCAAATGCGAGAACTTCATCGTCAGGTATTTTTAAATTAGCCTTACCAGCTTCTTGGACTGTAACAACATCATGACCCAAATCGCGTAAATGCTCCACAACCTCATAGGGGAACTGTTCATCAGCATACAACCGAGCCATTATTCTTCATTCTCCCGAATGGCTGTTGCTATTTCCTCTGGGTATACTGTGGCATAAACCCAAGCATTTGCTAAGTCTGTTGCAGATAAAGTTGGATAATCTTTCAAAAGTTGAGCTTCCCTAATACCCAAATTACGAGCGTTAACTAATACCCAAACAGGAATGCGCGTTCCACTAATACAAGCATCTCCACCACATACCCCAGGAGTTTTCTCTATTCCACGCCAAGGATTACCTAAACTTCGGGCTAATATCTCAATCGCTTGTGCTTTTTCATTTGGTGTTAAGGCAAGTAGTTCTGGTTCCAACTTTTCCAGCGTCATGGGATTACTACCAACCAATAATAAAAACTATATTTAATATTTTAACTGACTCCGACTGGAAGTTAAACATTAAGCCCGATAACCATGAAACGACAGAAAACTATTACTAATCACCCCACCCATAACCTTCATACATAAATGCATTGCGAAACCCCACAGCTAGAGGATTTTGTAATTCTCCCATCTTCGCCGATCGCAACGAAGCCTCAACAATTGCTTTCGTGCGAGGAAATCGCAAAGATTCGTAACCAACCTGGTGCAAAGCTAGGGCAGTTGCAGCATCTCCAATTCCACCACCGACGATAATATATTCTGGCGTTGCATATGTGCGAGATGATTTCTCCTGTTGAATCGAAAGGGTTTGGCTACATACTATTTGTAAACGTGACTGCGATCAGTTAAATGGGTCTGGTGAGTGGTTTACTAATAGTTATGATCAAACTTGTAATTTTACTCCGATTTTAGTTCATCCATCAATTAAGCTTGAATACTCAGCCTCACTTAAAGCAGAAACGCGAATTATCAATAAAGAAAAACTGAAGCTATTGCGGGAAAATATATCTAATTTCATCAAGTCATTATGTGTAGAAAATAAGATTAATGACGATAAAGCTATTAGGGATAGATTACTGCACTACAATCTGACATCTGATAAATTTTGCGCGCATTATACTACGAGCTTTAAATGAGCGGCTAAGCTGGCAATCTTTTCACTGACATCTTGCACCAAAAGGCGGCAGCCCAAATTTCTCGTTCCCAGGTTGAACCTGGGAACAAGATCCGCTTTTGTTCTACCTCCCTAGGTGCAAGATATGAGTTAATTTAGATATCCACATCTATTTACGCAATCCAGAAGGGTTTATTGCCAAGCGACAACATTCTTCCAAACAGCAGGATGTATTGAGTACTTCGTATTCCTGGAACGCAGACATCACATCGGGTTGTTCTCGCAGACATTTCGCCACCACATACCCATCTTCCAAAGCAGTGCTTGCACCTTTACCTGTTTGGGTATTGGATTAATGAAAAATTAATGCCCGTAGATTGAGCTTGTCTGTTAATTTATCAGCGATCGCATTCTTTCAGGACTTACGATAGTGTTACAATTGGTCATAGGTGCGTAACGCCAAAAGTCTTATTCTTACGTTCAAATTTTTTCGTAGCGTCACACACCCTACATTCAAAAATGTGCCAGTTGCGTAAGTCCTGTCTTTATCGCATTCTTTATTGCATTCTTTGATGACATTGGCTAAAATCCCCACTCAAAGGTTTCTCAAAGTCATAAAACCCAGCACAAAAGTTTCATAGCATACATCTTGAAAAATATTTCTATCCTGCAATTATTATTTATATTTCTCGGATTTTATTGATATTTTTTTCGATATATATCTTTAATAAAGAAGTTGCTTTACAATACAGTTAATTCTTTAAAAATAGTTATTCTATCGCTAAAAATAGTAACTCTTGGCAAAATTTAACATTCTGCAAAACTTCATAATAAGTTACAAGAAGTAAGCTCATCAGTTCCCATAATGTTCGCCAAAATATTGACACCTATGGGTGATTTACCGATCATCTTAGGGGCAAAGTGTAGTCGCCTTCAGGGAAAATTATGCACACAGTTGTTCTCGTTCTGCTTCAGGTGCTGATTGTCATTGGATTATCACGAATTGTGGGGCTGGGATTCCGGTGGATTAAGCAACCCTTGGTAATCGGTGAAATTGTCGCCGGAATCATGCTCGGACCATCTCTATTTGGGTTAATTGCTCCGGGATTATCAGCTACCCTATTTCCCCCCGAAACAGTCCCATTTTTGAATGTGCTGTCGCAAGTGGGGCTGATATTTTTCATGTTCTTAATTGGGCTAGAACTAAATCCCAAATACTTAAGCGGACAGTTAGAAGTGGCTATTTTAACTTCTCACGTAAGTATTTTAGTACCGTTTTCCTTGGGGTCGCTGTTAGCGGTATTTCTGTATCCTTTAGTATCCAATGGCGGTGTTTCCTTTACCGCCTTTGCGATGTTTTTAGGGGCAGCAATGTCAATTACAGCCTTTCCGGTACTAGCAAGGATTATTACCGAGAACAACTTGCAGGGAACACGCTTAGGCACCTTGGCATTAACTTGTGCAGCGGTGGATGATGTGACTGCTTGGTGCTTATTAGCAGTAGCGATCGCTGTAGCGCGGACAGGGAGTTTTGTAGGAGCTATACCCACAATTATCGAAGCTTTATTGTACATTGTCTTGATGCTAACGGTGGGACGTTGGTTTCTGCAACGCCTTGCTATCTACTACCGGCGCACCGGACGCCTGAGTCAGTTTGTTTTAGCCTTGATTTACATAGGTGTAGTTGCGTCCGCTATCGTCACAGAACAGATTGGCATTCACCTGATTTTTGGGGCGTTCCTCGTGGGTGCAGCCATGCCGAAAAATCAAGGTTTAGTGCGGGAATTAGCCGAAAAAACCGAGGATTTTGTGTTAATTTTCCTGTTACCCATCTTCTTTGCCTACAGTGGCTTGCGGACGCAAATTGGCTTGCTCAACCGTCCGGAGTTATGGGGGCTGTGCTTGTTGGTGGTAGCGGTGGCGATTATTGGCAAATATGTAGGTACTTATGTAGCAGCGCGTGTGTGTGGGATTAACAACCGGGAAGCCTCAGCACTCGGTTGGTTGATGAATACGCGGGGTTTAACGGAGCTAATCGTACTCAACATTGGTCTGAGCTTGGGAGTCATTACACCCTTGATGTTTACCATGCTGGTGATTATGGCCTTGGTCACAACCTTTATGACATCACCGCTGCTGGAGTGGACTTATCCCAAACGGCTAATCAAGTTAGATGTAGTAGAGTCAGAGGGTGAGGAGGAGGTAGAACAAGACATAGCTATCCCCACCTATCGGATTTTAGTACCTGTAGCAAATCCTACTACCCAAAAAGGTTTGTTGCAGCTAGCACTGGAAATTGCCGTCAACAACCAACAGCCAGCGGTAGTTCATCCCCTGAGCTTAATTGAACTGGAGGAAGATTATGCATTTAAAAGTACACCAGTGGAGGCAAACCGCTTAATCCTACAGCGCCGAAGTCAGTTAGAAGATTTAATTACCACTTTAGAGCCAAAAGCAGCCCAGAGTTATGTACATCCCATAGTTCGCATTTCCAGCAATGTAGCGCAGGAAACCGCACAAATTGCTGCCCTAGATCAAGCCGATTTAATTCTGGTAGGATGGCACCGTCCAGCCTTTAGTAACAATCGTTTAGGTGGACGAGTCGGTCAAATACTTAGCTCTGCTCCCGTGGATGTGGCAGTGTTTGTAGACAAAGGAGGGGAGCGCTTAGAAAACTTATTAGTACCCTATTCAGCAAATATCCACGATGACTTAGCACTGGAATTGGCTTTGCGGTTGCTAGTTAATCACGATACCCGACAACTGCAGGTTTTATATTTAGTCAAAGACAACCAAGGTACTCGCGAATTGAGTTATGAGTTTCGCAAGCTAATGGAGCAACTACCGGAGCGAGTACGCGATCGCATTCACGTCCAGCTAGTACCAGCCACAGAGACAATTCAAACAGTAGTCACAGCTTCAGCCGGTGTAAACTTGACTATTGCAGGTACCAGCCGTGCTTGGGGTATAGAGCGACAAACCTTGGGAAGATACACCGACGCACTAGCCATCCACTGTCATTCTTCCCTACTAATTACTCGACGCTACAGCAAGGTGACTCCCCACCTAGCCACAGTTTTAAATGATTTGCATAGTCAAGCAACAGGAGTTATGCATGAAAAAAGTTATAAGTTATAGGTGATGACTGCTGAGTGTTGAGTCCACCAATTGTGAGTTATGAGTCCTAAATTGCAAAATTTACAACTCATAACTCCTAACTGAAAACTCATAACACCCTGTTTGATTTCTTCCGTAATGCTTACCTCCCTGCTCACTCCCATGCACAATTTCAATTTCAAATCTTTAGCTTTTTATGCTGTAGCAATAGGTTCAGTATTGTTGCTATTTAAAGCGATCACCACCTATGGAGAAAAGCACCTCAAAGCTCCCGGTGCCCTTAGCGATCGCTATCGCCTAGCCTTAAGTGAAAGTTTACCCGATTGTCCGAAATCAGACGCGCTCATGTTAAACATCCAGCAGTCTGGAGTTTATTTGAATGCTTCTTTACTACCTGCAACTAGTAATTCTGAAATTTTGTCAACCATAGAAAATAATCCACCACTGACGGGAAAACTTAGTAATGAAAGGTTGAATTTATCAGGAGAGGTGTCTTCAGATGTCCTGTGTAATAATCCACTTACGACCGCTCAAGCTAACCCAGGCTCCCAGAAACATTCTCTCAATTCAGTCAAAATTAACATGAAATTGGCGCAAGGGGGCACACATCAAGGTGAAATCATTGTCAATGAAATGCCTCATGGGATTGGATTTATCGCCGAAGCTCAAAAAGCACCCTCAAAATCGGAAAACTCCAATCACCCTTAACAACAGGATTTACCCATGATTTAGATTTTAGATTGTCAGTTTTGGATAAACTTCTAATTTCTAGTAGGTCATCAATCCCAAATTCTCACAGCCACCTGAATGTCAGGACTGGAGTCAATCTAAAATCCCAAATCCCAAATCCCAAATTACTAAGCCAACCCAGCTAGCCGGATTGAGAGAAAAAATATGATGATGGTGGATGAACTGCTAAAATTATATGCAGTAGGAAAACGGGATTTTCGGGAGATCCACTTACAAGGAGAAAACCTTAGTGGTATCTATCTTTATGAAGCTAATCTGCGAGGAGCAGACCTGAATAAAGTGAATCTTGAAGGAGCTAATTTACATGGAGCAAATCTCCGCGAGGCTAATTTAGATGCAGCTTCATTAGCACAAGCGGACTTGCGCTCAGCAAACTTAATCGGCGTTTCTTTGCGAGGTGCAGACTTGCGAGCCGCAAATCTGACTGGAGCATCTCTGCGCGGTGCCGACTTGAGCGATGCAGATTTGAGTGGAGCCAAACTGGTGGAAACAAACTTGAACGAGGTAAATTTAACCGGCGCCAACTTAACACAAGCAAATTTGAGCGAGGCTAACCTCAGTCGCGCTAACTTGCTAAAAGCCAACTTAACAGGCGCTTTGATGACAGCAGCTAACCTGACAATCGCGATTTTAAGCGAAGCTATCCTCATAGGTGCTAATCTTTCCAATGCCATTCTGAATACAGCTAACCTGCGTGGTGCAGACATGAGCGGGGCAAACCTCACCCGTGCCAAAATTATTGGTGGTAATTTAATGAATGTTAATTTACAAACAGCCAATCTCAGAAATGCTAACTTGAGTTGGACAAGCCTGCGCGGTGCGAATTTGCAAGCAGCAAACTTGTACCAAGCAAACCTCAGTTGGGCTAATCTCAGTCGGGCTAGCCTTGCAGAAGCCATCTTGATTAAAGCTAACCTGCTACAGGTTAACATCATTGAGACGGATCTGCGGCGGGCGATTATGCCGGACGGCTCCACTTATGAGTAAGTAGTAAAAATATGAACCACCAACTCAGTAAAAATCTGGAACTGTCCTCGAAGGTAAAAGACAAAAACCGTTTTTTTGGCTTTTACCTTTTACCTTTTACCTTGTTTACTAGTACTGCTATCCCGGTTGTAGCAACTAGTTATGCGATCGCGGCTCAACCAACCGCAACACTGCAAGATTGGAGCTTTGACCCCAATTCCTTGCAGCTAATGATTACTCTCAATCAAAGTACAACACAGCCGCGATACTTCCTCCTCTCCCAACCCTCGCGCTTGGTGGTGGATTTACCGGATACCCAATTGGGAAGAGTACCTACCCAACAAAATTTCTCTGGTGTGGTGACACAAGTGAGAGTTTCCCAATTCCAAGCGGGTATAACTAGGATTGTCTTGGATTTAGCACCAGAGGTAGTTATCGACCCCGTACAAGTGCAACTCCAACCCATTTCCGTCAGAAATCCCGTGCGCTGGGTGTTGCGTCCAGCGATCGCCACTGCTAACACTACGCAAGTACCCACAACCACCAAGGTATCACCTCTACCCACCAGCGTACCAACAGCAACAACAACCACTCTCCCATCCACCCTACCCCCAGCTATCTTTGACAATCAACAGCCAGTAGTAACGGTGCCACCGTTAAACAGTAATAATACTAACCCTTCTCCCATCAGCCGTAACAACCGCCCCACAGCCAATTTTCCCCAACCCAGTTCCCTCAGCCGTCCCCCGGTATCCCAATCAGGGGAAGTATTAGTGCCTACAGTTACCAGACCTCAACCCAGTACCACCGATGTGCCGGTGATTGAATTTGGACAACCATTACCAGAATAAGGTTAAGGGAATCGGGTTAAGGGAATGGGGAACGATCTAGATCCCCGACTTCTTAAAGAAGTCGGGGATCTGAGACACCCCCTTTCCATTTTCGGAAGTTACAATTTTCGTAACCAACCTAGGCAATTCCCCGGTACATAAGCTACGCTAGCGGTTAATTGCTCTGAGCATCCCAGCAATGATCACCAAAGAATTGGCAATCCGGACTTGTGGAGTGACGAAGCGATTTGAGCGTCACATAGCTGTCAATAATATTGATTTAGAAATTCAGCAGGGTGAAGTTTATGGATTAATCGGACCCAATGGTGCAGGGAAAACTACCCTCATTCGCATGTTAGCTGCTGCTGAGGAACCAACGACGGGGGAGATTTACATTAACGAAGAACGCTTGCTGCGCGACCACAGCAACCCCACCCTCAAACGTCGTCTAGGCTATCTACCGGATGATTATCCCCTCTATGATGACTTAACGGTGTGGGACTACCTAGATTATTTTGCCCGTCTCTACCGCCTCAGAAAACCCCGTCGGACGCAACGTTTGCATGAAGTCTTGGAACTGGTACAACTGGGAAATAAGCGCAACAGCCTCATTTCTACCCTATCGCGGGGGATGAAACAGCGTCTGAGTCTGGCTAGAACAATTATTCACGAACCGATTTTACTATTACTTGATGAGCCGGTTTCTGGACTTGACCCAATTGCAAGGATGCAGTTTCGGGAGATTATTAAAGCCTTGCAAGAAGCTGGGATGACAATATTAATTTCTTCCCATGTTTTGAGTGATTTGGCTGAATTATGTTCCTCGGTGGGAATTATGGAACTTGGCTTTTTGGTGGAGAGTACATCTCTCAAACAGCTTTATCAGCGGTTAGCGCGACAGCAAATTATCTTAACTAGTTTAGGGAAATTAGAAGCATTAATTAGCGAAATCAAAAATCATCCCTTGGTGGAAGAATGGGAGGTGATGACCGGAAAAAATAGCCTGCGGGTGTATTTTTCGGGAAGTCAAGAAGATAGTGCAAATTTATTGCGTGACTTAGTTAATGCTGGGGTGCCACTGACGGAGTTTCATTGCCAAAATGAAGATTTGGAAAGTATTTTCCTGAAGATGGGACATAAGCAAGCTTCTTGAGGATTTGGGATTGATTGCGTAAATATTTTTTTGTTTCGCGCACCAGCGAAGCGAAGCCCCGGAGGGGCGTTAGGCGCAAAGTCGCAAAGAAGGAAGGACGCAAAGATAAGGGTTTTTTCGGAATTTTTGGAGAAATTGCTGATGCTGATGAATTTATTAGACAACGTAGGTGATAGAAATCCGCAGGCTTTTCGAGAACTGAAGGGCAGACTTACGCCACGTAATATCTTAATTACTGGCGTTGTTTCTGGTCTAGCTCAATTTTGCCTGTTTCAATATTACATAAACTTTAACATTCAAGACGGGAATGATTGGTCTTGGCACATTTTTCAAGCCCTGAATTTCATTATTGTCTTTACTCTTTTAGTTGGGGGCACATATTTACTTATCAATGACTTAGCCAGAGAAGAACACCGGGGAACGCTAAATTTTCTCCGCATCAGTCCTCAATCTAGCCAGAGTTTATTGATGGGTAAAATGCTGGGTGTGCCCAGTTTACTGTATTTATCCATAGCTTTTGCTGTTCCTTTTTATCTGTGGGCTGGGATATCAGCGGGAATCTCTCTTACTCAAATTTTGATGCTCTCAATTGTAGTAATAGCTAGCTGTATTCTCTGGTTCAGTATAGCCATACTATTTGCTTTTACTACGTTTTGGTTTAGTGGTTTTCAGGCTTGGTTGGGTAGCGGTACGGTACTGCTTTTTTTATTCACGACTACTACGTTATCTGTGTATGATAACAACCTTAACAATCCATTAGTTTGGCTAAGGCTATGGAATCCACTAACATTACTGCAATATTGGTTTGCCATTACGAATACACGAAAATTTTATCCTACAGACAGCTTATCTGTAAGTAATATGGATTTCTTTAACTTACCTATAAGCAACAATAATTTCATATTAGTAGGTGTAATTATGATTAATTACCTGGTATGGAGTTACTTGATTTGGCAATCTATAAATCGCCTATTTCGTAACCCTCATGCCACAGTTTTAAGCAAAAAACAAAGTTATATTTTTGTTATTTGGCTACAGTTTATTAACTTTGGTTTTGCGCTACAAAGTTCAATATTCACGAACCAAAATCAACAATTTTATCACAATACCCATAATAATTTAATCAGTAATTTATTGATAATTTTGGTGGTAAATGTGTTTTTTGTGCTGGGGTTAATGGCAATGCTATTACCGCAAAGGCAAGCCTTGCTGGATTGGGCGCGTTATCGTCATTATAATATGGCTCAAGGTGAAGTTTATGGAAAAAATTCCCTGTGGAAAGATTTACTAGTAGGTGAAAAAAGTCCAGCAGTTTTAGCAATGGCAATTAATTTGCTGATTCTTAGCTTCCCGGCAATCTTGCTGATTGTAGTAATGGGATTTTTTATGGTAATAGGAGGGAGTAATAGCGGTGGAGAATTCTTCTTGAATACGTTTTTTGTGATGGCTTTCACGGGGATTTTAGCGATGATTTACACATCTATAGTGCAACGGATATTTCTCTTGGCAAACCCCAAGCGATCGCTTTTAGCAGCAGGCACAATAGCTAGTTTATTAATTCTACCACCGACTATCCTAGGAGTTCTGGGTATTTCTCCTTCTGTTCACCCCAATGTGTGGCTGTTTTCTACTTTCCCTTGGGCTGCAATGGGTTCAGCTTCTCCCTTTAATATGGCCATAGCACTTCTTGGTCACTTGGCAGTTTTTGTAGGGTTAAATTGGAATTTGCACAGTACTTTGAAATTAGCAGGGGAGTCAGAAACTAAAGTTTTAATTAGTTATTAGTCATTGGTCATTAGTCATTGGTTATTATTCCAATATGTTCAGGACTAAAGCTGCGTGTCACAACCAGAAGTAATCTTAAGTTCGTAGTAAGCACAGAGATTGCTTCAGATAAGCGTTTTAACGCTTACTACTAACCTAATTTATGTGCCAGTTGCGTAAGTCCTAATGTTTTACCCGTGAACCTTGATTTTGACCTTTGCCTCGGAAATTTTGAATGAGGAATTGCACATGTTACTCAATGTATTAGACCACATAGGTGATAGAAATCCGCAGGTTTTTCGGGAACTGAAGGGAAGGTTGAATCCTCGTAATATATTAATTACTGGGGCTGCTTCTTTGCTGATGCAATTTATCGTGTTTCAAAGTTTCAACAGTCAATTACCTGTAGAGCCACCACCAGATGCGTTTCCTCGTGAGGTGTACAGCGCATTCTGTTATATAACAACCAATGGTTGCTCGCGGCTAGCAGATGGTAGTTTTGATATTAATTGGCAATTTTGGTGGCTGCATATTTTCACTTGGTTGAGTGTAATTATGCTGTTCCTCTTGTTAGTTGGGGGAACTTATTTACTCATCAATGATTTGGCTAAGGAAGAACAACGGGGTACACTTAACTTTCTGCGTTTAACTCCCCAACCTACCCAAAGTTTGTTGATGGGCAAAATGTTGGGAGTACCAATTCTACTGTATTTGTTTACCGCTTTTACTATTCCGCTTCATTTCTGGTCAGGAATAGCAGCGGAAGTGTCAGTGAAGAGAATTTTATTATCCTACGCTCTGGTGATAGCTAGCTGCATTTTCTTCTATAGTGCTGCAATGCTATTTGCTTTTGCTGCTTCTTGGTTAACGGGATTTCAAGCTTGGTTGGGTAGTGGTGCTGTGTTAGGCTTCTTATGGATAAGTTTTGCTTGGCTAAACAGCGGTTATCAAATCGAATATGCAACGGCTTGGCTGAGATTACTGAGTCCTTTGGAATTAACTAGTTATCTATTACCCTTCTCCAAAGTTTATGGATATAACTCACCATCAACTTTAGAAAACTTGCAGTTTGTAAAATGGAATTTGGGTAGTAATACACTGCTGGCTACTTGCCTATTTTTTGGCAATTATGCTTTGTGGACTTACTGGATTTGGCAAGGCTTAAATCGCTGCTTCCGCAATCCTAACACAACAATTTTCAGCAAAAAACAAAGTTATGGATTCGTAGCTAGCTGTCAAGTTCTTTGTTTCGGATTTGCCTTACCAAGTTATGGAGACGGTATGTTTAAGGTGGCTTTCTTGAATCTATTATTTTTCAATTTCTTGCTGTTTCTGAGTTTAATCGCCATTCTTTTACCCCACAGACAAGCATTATATGATTGGTCACGCTATCACTATCAAAAGGCTAATCGGGGTAAAAGTTTCTGGAAGTCTATCTTAGACAAAGATTTGCTTTTCAGTGAAAAAAGTCCAGCAATGGTAGCAATGATAATTAATTTGGTGATTGCTGCTATTCCGGTATTAGCTTTGCTTGCTCTGTCATTATTGCGGGGGGAATCCTATGTCAAAGAATACGCTAAGGAATTCATTTTTAGTGCAGCTTTGTTTGGCAGTATGATGATGATTTTCGCAACTTTAGTCCAGAGAATGTTGCTATTAGAAAATTCCAAGCGATCGCTGTTTGCAACTCTGACAATATCTAGCTTGATTATCTTACCGCCAATCCTGTTGATGTTAATGACAATCAACCCCTTTGACCATCCAAATGTCTGGTTGTTTACTGCTTTCCCGTGGATAGCTATAGAAAAAGCTTCCACCACAGCAATGTTTATGGCTCTGTTGAGTGAATTGACTGTTATCGTGTTGTTGAATGGGAATTTGCAGCGTCAGTTGCGCTCTTCTGGGGAGTCGGAAACAAAAGCGTTAATTAGTCAATAGTCATTGGTCATTGGTCATTAGTTATTAGTTGAGGAATTACGCAATTAATTGCGCTTATAAGCGTTAAAACGCTGACTACAAGCCTGATTAACTCATATCTTGCAGCAAGGGAGGTTCTACCCCCCGACGCTCGTTCCCAGGTTCAACCTGGGAACGAGAAATCAAGGCTCCGCCTTTTGTTGCGCTTATAAGCGTTAAAACGCTGACTACAAGCCTTATTCACCCATGACTAATAACTAATGACTAATAACTAATGACTATTGACAGTTGACTTTTTACCGTTAACTATTGATTCTGAGGGCTTGACAATTTGCAATGCTTTTCTCACTAAGTCGGGAATTTGGGAAGGACGTTCAGCTACGGGTACATTTGCTGCATCAAAAGCAGCGATTTTGCTGGCTGCAGTGCCAAATTCTGGACTTCGACCGATGATTGCAGCTAAACTATCAGCATGACCTAAATCTTTGCCAATAGGGGCGAATTTACCAGCAATGTAAGCGATAACTGGTTTATCTATTGTCTCAGCTATGTAACGTGCTGCCGCTTCTTCCCCATCTCCTCCTGGTTCCCCAATCAATACAATCGCTTCTGTTGTCTCATCCTCATCGAGAATTTGCAACCATTGCACAAAGGAAGAACCTGCGATCGCATCACTCCCAATACCTACACTCAGGGACTGTCCTAAACCTGCTTTTGTTAATTCCCAGGCTACTTCATAGGTGAGGGTACTGCTACGGCTGACAATTCCCACCGTTCCTGGGGTGTAAAATTCTGGTTCATGAGTCCCTAGGAGAATTTTTCCCGGTACAATCACCCCTGGTGTGTTGGGTCCAACTATCAGAGTTTCCGTAGCTTCGGCTTTGCGGAGCAAATGTACCATATCTAAGGGAGGTACACCTGTAGAAATGATAATTATCTGACGAATACCAGATGCAATTGCTTCCAATGCTGCATCTAAGACTTGGTAAGGACTCACACAGATAATTGTGGTTTGAATCACCCCTACATAATTCACTGCCTGTTCTACAAGGTCAAACACAGGTATATCTTGGATTTGCTCTCCTCCTTGTCCGGGAATGACTGCAGCTACTACATTGGTTCCGTGGGCGATCATCCGCGCTACACTATTAGCGGATAGCGTTTCACAAAAGCCTTGGATTAATACTTTAGTGTCTGGTGTGAGCTTCATACAAAGTCCTGAGTAGTGTAGAGACGCAATGTTTAATCGTATCTGAGCGATGGTTAGCAAACAGTAATCGGTTAGGAGTTTTTCATTTTCAGTTGTTAATTATTCTTAATTAATAACTCATAAATCCATCACGCATAAAAAAAGTTAAGCTTGACTATTGCTTCCTCCTCAGTAGAAATCGTTATTGCTAAAGACCTTACCCCGGAACGTCTCCTGACATCTGGTAGCATTCGATTGGAAGCGTAGGGTGAGCAGTTCTTACACCATTTCACCAAATTAGTGATAAATAATAATCCCCGTAGGGGCAAGGCAATGCCTTGCCCCTACCTACCCATTTGTATCATTATTTTAGTGAAAGGGTATTACACACGTAAATATGCATGTTTAAAATCAAAGTCAGAACTGCCCACCCTACAAGATTCTCGATGTAGTAAAGAAGGGATAACGCTTCGGGATTTTCGGCTCTAGGATTGCTCCCAAAACCAATGCAACGCCGAATTTTAGACTTTTGACTTTTTGCTCACAGGTGACTTGCTAAGACGCACCGCTTCTGTTACCGCTTCGTCTAAGCTTTCCAGTACAGTCACTTTCACAGAGGTTAATAACTTTTTCGCTAGTCCTAAATCAGAACCAGCAAGGCGAACTACAAGCCGGGGAAAGTTACTATTGTAACGGCTTTTGCTGCTATTATCGCTTTCATGACGCTGGAGGAAATTGGTAATTACTTGTGCAACATCAGTACTGGTGGGCACACTACCCAGGAGGTTAAGCAGTATTACTTGGGTGCTTTTATCTTGCGCTAGGATTTCTAACCCTTGTTCTAGGCGATCGCTAAAGGTGGTAGTGGATGGTTCACAGCCGTAACCCTGTTTCAGATTCAGACATACTCCCGGTTTACCACCCCCATGAGTCACTAAATCTAAGGTTGCCAATACCAAACCGGCTCCATTAGCCAAGATGCCAATTTTACCTTGTAATTCTACCCCATCCCAGTCGCCCAAGTTTTTTGCTGTATCCCGTTTTGGGGAACGGCTGGCCATTTTCTTTGCCAACAGGGCAATGTCAGGATGCCTGCCTACTGCTCGGTCATTGACGGTTACTTTACCATCCAATGCCATGACTTGACCAGCGCTATTCACCCCTAGGGGGTTGATTTCCACTAAGTCTAAATCTTGTTGCACCAGTAGCTGATACATCTTCTCGATAATCGTGCTTACTGACTGCATGAGGGCACCTTGCAAACCCATTTTTAAGGCCAGTCTCCGAGCGTAGAAGGGAGAAAAGTCCTGGTCTACAATCACATACTGCATTTTTTCCAGTACTGATTCGATATCCATACCCCCTTGGGGTGAACCCAACAGCACTGGTCGGCGGACGGTAGAATCTAACACTACCGCTAGATACAATTCCCGTTCCGCGTTGTACCTCGCTTCTGCGAGCAATACTTCCGGAACTTCGCCCAAAATTGGTAAATTGAATACCGTTTGCGCGGCGGCGATCGCATCTATTGTATTTTCTACAAATCTGACCCCACCTGCCAACCCCCTACCCCCTGCATGTACCTGGGATTTCAGGACAATGGGATAGGGGATTTTCAACCGTTTTAAATCGGTAGGATGATCGATACGTTGGGATGGTAAAACTGGAATACCTATCTTCCGAAACCATTCCTTAGCTTGGTACTCTAACAAATCCATATTTTTTATACACCCGTGACTGCCAGTGTTGGGGGAGTGAGAGCGAAATTGTGATAATTTTTCGCCTGACCCTGATTGCAGGATAACCTTTTCTTAAGATTTAGAGGTAAATTTTTCTTAACCCTGTTTGTGGTTGTGCCAGTCTTTAGCTACCAAATCAATTCCGTAGAATCGCTGCCAGAAGCTATCTACAATTTTTGTTGGTAACAATTTTGTCATTAAAAAAATCAACATTCTTCCCCCTGTAGCCGCGACGTAACGCGGACGGGGATGAGTAGCCGTTAAAGCTTTAACAATCACTTGGGCTACTTGTTCAGAAGTCCAAGCCCTGCTACTAGTTTGTTGTTGCAGTTGTTTGAGTTTAGCAAAAGCCGCACGATAGGGAGTTTTTTCAGGATTAGTGATGGTTTGGGCTACTGTTTGGTCAACTGTAGCAAAAAAATCAGTGCTGACCGGACCCGGCTCAACTACACTAACTTTAATATTAAACGGCTCCAGTTCCATCCGCAGCACATCGCTGATGGCTTCCAGAGCGAACTTGGAGGCGCTGTATAACCCGCCAAAGGGAAAAGCTATGCGTCCCCCCAAGGAACTAATATTGACAATTCTACCGCCTCCAGCCTCCCGCATAGAGCTAATTAAGGCGCGGGTGAGAGCGAGGGGTGCAAGTAAGTTAACTTGCAATTGTCTTTGCGCTGCTGAGTGGGGATTTAATTCTAAAGCTCCCATTTGTCCGTAGCCTGCATTATTCACTAAGGCATCAATCCGTCCAAAATGAGCCAGTGCTTTTTGGGCGAGTTCCTCTACTTGAGTGATGTTTTCAAAATCACAGGGGACAACTAACACATCTGCCCCTGCTTGGCGGCAAGTATCAGCCACTGCTTGCAGTTTTTCCTGGCTACGGGCTGCCAAAACTAAGCGAATTCCACTAAATTGCTGTGCTAAAAGTTGCGCCAATGCTGCACCAATCCCAGTGGAAGCACCTGTAATCAAGACGACTTGTAAGCAGAGGTTAGTCATTAGAAATCACAAAGAAGACGGCTAGTTTCCAGAAGGCAGCAAGAAACATTTTATGCTTTTTTTCTAACTGATTCTGCCGTCTTTGGAAATATGTATCCTAGAATCAGAAAGTTTTGAGTGAACCAAAGGCATAATAAAAGTCAAGATAAAACACGATATTTATAACTAGTGGTAGCGCGCCATGAATCTACTAGCAGCGCAACAAAAAGATTTACAAGTTTTAGAGCAAATTTTGCAGGAGCGCTTGCGAATAGAAGTGCCTCAGTATCCCTTGCAGGTAAGGTGTGCAAACCCAAATAGAATATTGTTGGTTTTGATTGAACATCCAGAGGGTGCGAGTGTTGATACCCAAGCAATTTTTAATCTACTGCAAGAAGAACTGCAATCGCTAAAACCGCAAGTTAAACAACAAGTGCAGCTGTTTGTCAGAGATGCGGAAGCTAAGCGACCTTATGCCAAACATGTTTTCATTCTCGACCCTCCAGCAACTGCTATAGAACCACAACCGCCATTCTTTGGGTTTGATGAACCACCTCCCCCCAAGGAAGTCAGCCACAGCCAACCCCAGGATGAACTCGAAAGGGAAAACCCAAGCTCTTTATGGGAAGAACCTGTTGCTGGGGGGATGCCAAATAAAAATGTACCCCATCAAGACCCCAGTGTTTTGTGGAGTGAACCGACGGTTGCTGATGTTACTGAGACAGTTACCACAGAGCCAGGAAATAATCCTGACAACCTGGAGCCAGAAGTTGCTGATGTCCCAGATAGCAATGATATCCCCTCAGACCCCAGTGTTTTGTGGGGGGATGTAGCAGCGGACTCTGAGTCCACTCCTAGGGAGGTGGATGAGGTGGCAAATACCAATGAGGTGCCTTCAGACCCCAGTTTTTTATGGGGTGAATCGCCCCATGTTGATGATTTTGACGCCACCGATGAACCTGGTAGCTTGGTGAAGCTGAAGCCAAAACCCAACCTCAAACCCTTGTTGGTTGGGGGAGCCGTAGCGGGTGTTGTCGCGTTAGTCGGTGGTGGGTATATAGCAGCTCAACCTTGTGCAATTGGGGCTTGCGAACCCCTGGAAAATGCCTTGAGGCTGCAAAACCAATCTGCTCAAATGTTAAAGGGAGCCAAAAATGAGCAACAACTTACAGCAGTCCAACAGCAACTGCAACAAGCTGTCGCCGACCTCAAACCGATTCCCTCTTGGTCGCCCCATTATCAACAAGCGCAACAAATAACCCCAGTTTTGTCTGCTCAGTCAGAAAGCATTAACAAGGTGGTAGCAGCTTTACAAGCAGGGACTCAGGCAGAAAAAATGCAAGCACCACCTAATAGTTTCCCAGAATTGCAAGCTACTCAGGGTCTGTGGCGCAAGGCTATTACGCCCCTGGAAGCGATTCCTAATCATAGTCCACTGTCGGGTCTGGCACAGGCGAATTTACGCAACTATCGCGCTAGTTTAAAGACTGTGAACCAGCAGATGAAAACTGAGCAACAAATAGCTAATAGAATTACCCGTGCAAAAGCAGTAGCTCAAGCGGCGACAACCCGCCAAGCTGCTGCTAAGACATTAGCACAGTGGCAAACAACCCAAGCTACTTGGCAGGTGGCGGTGAATACTCTGGCTAGTATTCCCCAGAGCAATTTTGCCTATTTAGAAGCGCAGCGACTTTTGGGTATCTATCAGACTAAGCTGGCAACAGTCCGCGATCGCACTACCAAAGAACAAATTGCTGCCAAAGCTTACAACCGAGCCGTCAATAGTGCTAACCTTGCTCAGCGCTACGAGCAACAAAACCAATGGTCAGCCTCTGTGATCAACTGGAATCGGGCTGTGGAAGCGGCTAAGCAGGTTCCTAGCGATAGTATATACTCTGCTCAGGCGCAGCCCTTGGTTAACTCCTACGCAGCAAGACTGCAAACAGCGGAACAAAAGCTGAGAACAGCCCAAATTGTGCAAACCGCTCGTGCTGACTTAAATAAAACCTGTGGTGGTGCGATTCGGATTTGTAATTTCTCTGTGAATGGGGGCAAAATTACTGTCCGTCTGACCAGGGAATATGAGCAGGCTGTGCAGCGCAGTATGATGGCGGCTGCGTCGCGTCCAGTTGCTGCTAATCCCAATCACATGCAAATTTTATTACAAGCGTTGGAAGTGGTGAGCCAAAATACTAATCTGCCGTTGACAGTTTATTCTTCGCAAAATCAGCAAATCTATCCCCTGACTCCGGCTTTTGCGCGGCGAGCAATGGCAACTGGGTTGCCCTAAGTACATCCCACTCCTGAAGGCTGTGGGATTTCGCGGGTATGGGGCATGGGAAACAATCACATGCCCTTTTTCCTATTCAATATTACTATTCCTCATTCCCCGAAAGGGCGGGGAAACCCCGCCCCTACTTAGGCTTCTTCCCCGGTTTCGCGGGTGAAGTGTATGTGCAGGATGCTGGCTTGTTCGCCATCGGCAGAAACTGTCATGATTGGGTATTCTAGGGAGCCGTTGGGGAAGGGGATGCGAACCCGGAAGCTGCCATCCTCGCTGAGCTTGACAGTACGACCACCAATGGTTAGGGTCGCACCTGGTTCTGTGGAACCGTGGAGAATTAATTCCGCATTCACATCTAAAGGTAGGTTGCGGGGGGTGTAGCTGGGGATGCGCGTGGTTGCGGAACGAGCTAGGGGCATCCAGTTACCGTCATTGGTGACGTAGCCAATTTCTACTACGTAGTTGCGATGCTTGGCGGGAATCGATACAAAGCGATCGCTTGCTGTTTCTTCTAGGTCAAATTCTTGTATGTTCCGGGGTGATTGGTAGCTGGGGTCAATATCAGTGACATCCATCAATCGCAGTGCTAATTGTGTCCCCCCTTCGTCACGCAGTGCTTGTTTATGGGCGTCGCTAATCTGCCAATGGGTATAAGCACCTTGAGGCTCGCAGGGAATCAGCTTTATCCGACTGTCGTAGTCGTGATAGACATGTATCGGTACAGCCGGGGTATCTGCTACAGGTGCTTCTGGTGTGGCATCTGGCTGTGTTGCCATGCTATGAGCGGCTCCGACAGCGGCGGCACCCACACCAGCGGCTAAGGCTGCTCCTCCTGCTATGGCTGCATTTCCGGCGTCAGTCACTTTATCGAACAGATTACCCGCAACACCGGCAATTCCTTCTCCCACGTTGGGCGTACCGTTGTTTGATTCTGTGGCTTCTGCGGCTACTTGAGGTGTAATTTTTACTACTGGCACACCTGGTGTTTCTCCGGATGGCTGCTCTGGGTTTTCATCAGGACGCAGGTTGTCAAAGGCACCCATTGCTGCTGCACCGGCACCTGCAGCTAAAGCTGCTCCTCCTGCTAGGGCTGCATTTCCGGCGTCGGTGACATTTTCCCACCAGTTGGATGAACCGTTGGTAGATTCTGCTTGGGGAGTAATTTGCACCACTGGTAATTGGGGTGTTTCCTCGGATGGCGGCTCTGGGGTGTCATCAGGACGCAGGTTGTCAAAGGCACCCATTGCTGCGGCACCGGCACCGGCAGCTAAAGCTGCTCCTCCTGCTAGGGCTGCATTTCCAGCGTCGGTGACTTTATCGAACAAATTACCTGTTGCACCTGCAATTCCTTCTACCAAGTTGGGGGAGCTATCGCTTACTTCTGGTGGTGTTACTTCCACCACTGGTAATTGGGGTGTTTCCTCGGATGGCGGCTCTGGGGTGTCACCAGGACGCAGGTTGTCAAAGGCACCCATCGCGGCGGCACCGGCACCGGCAGCTAAAGCTGCTCCTCCTGCTAGGGCTGCATTACCAGCATCGGTGACTTTATCGAACAAATTACCTGTTGCTCCTGCAATTCCTTCTACCAAGTTGTGGGAGCTATCGCTTACTTCTACGGCTGGGGGGTTAAGTTCGGCGGTGATTTCTGATGTGGACAGGTCTGGTGTTTCCTCGGATGGCGGCTCTGGGGTGTCATCAGGACGCAGGTTGTCAAAGGCACCCATTGCTGCGGCACCGGCACCTGCAGCTAAAGCTGCTCCCCCTGCTAGGGCTGCATTTCCAGCGTCGGTGACATTTTCCCACCAGTTGGATGAACCGTTGCTAGATTCTGGTGGTGGTGTTACTTCCACCACTGGTAATTGGGATGTTTCCTCGGATGGCGGCTCTGGGGTTTCATCAGGACGCAGGTTGTCAAAGGCACCCATCGCTGCGGCACCGGCACCGGCAGCTAAAGCTGCTCCTCCTGCTAGGGCTGCATTACCGGCGTCACTGACTTTATCGAACAAATTACCTGTTGCACCTGCAATTCCTTCTACCAAGTTGGGGGAGCTATCGCTTACTTCTGGTGGTGTTACTT
>JAYKJH010000005.1:0-11575 GCA_035285345.1 Nostocaceae cyanobacterium
ACCTTCTGATTATTATGGATTGCCGGTTCGAGTAATTTAACTTGCTGCCTAATATATTCAGTTTCTAGTTCATCTACTTGCGTTGAGAATGGCTGAGCAGAAACATGTGCTTTAGGAACAACATTCCGCACCGATAAAGGAGGGGAAATGCTGAATTGTCTTTCCGACTTAGCTTGAGGTGCTTTAGATACAACTTTCTCTCTCTTAGTGTCAGGTATGTTGATTTTTTTTCTGAACAGATATCTAAGAACAAAAATCATCACAAGGGCAAAAGGTATAATAGCCCCAAAGAATTCCTCAAAAAGCGGTTTCTCAGCTATAGGTTGTTGCTGAGTGGAGTTTTGTTGTTGACTAGAGCTTCCAGAAATAATATTTTCAGATGGCTGTTTAGGAGGTAGTGTTAAGGTTTTAGATTGATTAATAGATGCTGGTGCAATTAGCCTTTGTTGTTGACGTGCGTTATGGCGCTGGATAGTCTCATTTAATAGCTTCCTTGCTTGCTCTGTTGCAGATGTATCTGGTAGCGTTGGTAGTGGATGTCCCTCAATTAGCTTGGAACTATCAACAATATCAGGCAAAGTATATGATTTCGGTGTGCGATAAATGGAAGGATGTGGCTGCAGATTGATTGTTCGTCGTCCATCCTTGTTAACTAACGGCGTTTTTAATTGTGAATGCTCTATGTTGCCCACATTTCTGGTTAAGTCAACCAAACTAGGCTCTTGGACTGTCTGTTGTTGTTCCGCAGAATTTTTTGGGTTTGGGGAAGGTGTCCTTGTGTCAGGTAGTGATTGAGATGGGATTATTGGTGTTGGCTCTTCTACGATGTGATGATCCTGTGTAGAATTCTCAACTTCTGACTGTACAGTTGTCTCAGGCAATGGCTGAGATACTGTTGGCGGAGTAGATTGCTCTATGGAGACATAGTTATTTTCCATAGTATTATTACGTAGAAATAATTATAGATAACTACAATTTTAACAAAAACAACAGCTAGTGGTCTTGTCTTATCGAAAACTATAATATTTATTGATACAGTCTAAATAAAGAATCATCGGGAAAAACTGCCGCAATTCTAGATTGTGTAATTAAATAATTAACTATATTATTGAGAAAATATCCCAAAACTAGCATATTGACAGCTATAAGTTCTTCGTTAAAACCAGTCGAGTGGGTTGGCAGCTCGCTTGATGATTTGAGAGAGTTTCCAGAGGAAGTTCAGCAAGTGATGGGTTATGCTCTGTACTTGGCTCAGTGTGGCGATAAGCATGATTGTGCAAAACCGCTGAAAGGATTTAAGGGTGCTGGGGTGTTGGAAGTGGTGGAAGACTTTGATGGAGACACCTACAGAGCCGTTTATACAGTGAAACTCCAAGGTGTAGTTTATGTTTTACACGCTTTTCAAAAGAAATCAAAGCACGGTATTGCCACACCAAAGCAAGACATTGAATTAATCGAAGCAAGGCTCAAACGAGTAAAAGAGCATTACTCACAAAACTATAGCCAAAAGTCAAAGGAAGGTAAAAATGACTGAAGAAATCAGCGTCCAAACAAGTAGCGGCAATGTATTTGCAGATTTAGGTCTAGCTAACCCAGATGAACTATTGGTGAAAGCAGAACTCGCACGTCAAATTAATCAAATCATCACCAAACAGTCCATGACTCAAGCTGAAGCCGCTGAAATTTTGGGGGTAGACCAACCTAAAATTTCTGCTTTGATGAACGGAAAACTATCAGGTTTTTCCACGGAAAGACTGTTCCGATTTTTAAATGCTTTAGGTTGTGATGTAGAAATTGTTGTGAAAGCTAAACCACAGTCCCGAAAACAAGCTCAAACAAAAGTCTGTTTACTGCTAGGCAATTAAAAGCAAAATGTAGAGACGTTACATGTAACGCCTCTACAACTTTAATTTTATATAAATTATTCTTTTGCAGGCACACGTCGTAGGGGCACAACACGCTCTGTGCCCCTACAACAAAGAAAAACCTTCTAAAAACATTCCGGCGAAACGTCTTTAGGAGGTTTCTTTTCTCTACAACACACTTAAATCAAACAGGAGATAACTGTTTAACCTTCTCCTCCATTGATTCCATTAGGGATTGGAAAGGTTGAATAAATTTATCAATCCCCTCCTCTAATACTTCATCCATCACTTCATCCAGATTAATGTTAATATCTGGGTCTTTCAAACTTTCAATCAAGCGCTGGGCTTCTTCCACTCCAGTTTCAATTCGACTGGCAACATTACAGTGATCCATACAAGCTTTGATTGTCGCTGGAGGTAGGGTATTAACGGTATCGGGGCCTATCAACTCATCGACATACATTACATCGCTGTATTGGGGATTTTTAGTACTAGTAGAAGCCCACAACAAGCGCTGTACATTTGCTCCTTTTGCTGCCAAATCTTGCCAACGTGCCTCCTTCGGAGGAGCTTCGCTAACGCTATGAAAAAGTTCTTTGTATTTTTGGTAAGCAAGTTTAGCATTGGCGATGGCTACTTTGCCTTTAAAGGCACTTAGTCTAGCTTCTGTATTCAAATCCTCAGTTCCTTGAGTTTTGAGTTTTTCATCAATCCGCTCGTCAACCTTATTATCAATCCGGCTGAGGAAGAAACTCGCCACAGAGGAAATTTTGCTGATGTCTTGACCGCGATTTACTCTAGCTTCCAAACCGCGAATATATGCCCTAGCTGCTGCTTCATAGCTTTGAATAGAAAACAGGAGGGTAACGTTAACGTTAATTCCCTCATCAATCATCTGTTCTATTGCTGGTATACCATTGGTAGTGCCGGGAATTTTAATCATCACATTTTCGCGATTGATTTCCCGATAATAGCGCCGTGTTTCATTAATTGTGGCTTCTGTATCGTCGGCGATGGTTGGGGGAACTTCGATGCTGACATATCCATCCAAACCACCTGATTCTTCATAGATAGGTCGCAAAATATCACAGGCATTGCGGATATCTTCAAAAATTAGTGATTCGTAGATTTTGTAAACAGGTAAACCCGCACGAATTCCCGCTTCAATATCAGCATCATAAATGGCATTTCCGGCAATTGCTTTTTCAAAGATAGCGGGGTTAGAGGTAATGCCACGAATCTCACCATTTTCAACCATGCGTTTCAGTTCGCCAGATTGAATTAAGTCGCGGGTCAAATTATCCATCCAAATACTTTGACCGCATTCTTTGATTTCTACGAGATGATTGCTAGCCATAAATTTGTTAATTCTACCTGATGTTTTTGTTAACTAATTTTCATCGCGTCCGTGGACTTGAGCAGGCGGACTAGTTGCCTCAACAGCGGTAAATGGTTCGAGGATTTTGTAAGTATGAGAAGCTCCTTTTGGCACTACCCAAGAACTACCTGGTTCCAGTAAAAGCATTTGCCCCTGAATGTGTAACTCAGCACGACCGCTGATTACATAACCAACAGTTTCATACTCCCGCTCGGTTGGTTCTTTCGCTTCGTTCGGTGGCTCATTTTCCCACAGTCGCATGGCAACACTTTTACCGGATGCGAGATATTTTTGACCGAGTTTACCTTTAGGAGAATAAGCGGAGTCTACTTTTTTAACGCTTGTGTCTGGCATAGTTTTTTTCGTCTTTTACTTCTAAGAGTTATGAGTACAGACGCGATATATCGCGTATCTAAAAATAGTGGTCTATGGCATTAATTATGATAGCTTGTAGTGAGCGATTTATCGCTCAATTAAAGGACTAAAGTCCTCACTACAAACTAGCAAAATTAATGCGATGAACGACTAGGGTTTGAGGACAATTTTGATGCAGTTGTCTTTCTTGTGTTTGAAAATTTCGTAGCCGTGGGGTGCTTCTTCTAGAGCTAGCTTATGGGTGATGATGAACGATGGATCAAGTTCGCCATTTTGGATGCGTTCGAGTAAGGGTTGCAAGTATCTGTGAACGTGGGTTTGTCCCATTTTGAAGGTTAAGCCTTTGTTCATAGCAGCACCCATTGGTACTTTGTCTAAAAAGCCACCGTAAACACCGGGAATCGATACATGACCGGCTTTCCTACAAGATACAATTACTTGCCGTAAAGCTGTCGGTCGGTCTGTTTCTAAACGCACAGCTTGCTTCACCTGGTCGTATAAAGCCATAGCATCCGTACCGTGCGCTTCCATCCCCACCGCATCAATGCAAGCATCCGGACCGCGACCACCAGTCATTTCTTTGAGTGCTTCACCGACATCAACTTCTTCGTAGTTGAGGACTTCCGCTCCCCCCCATTCTCTAGCCATTTGCAAGCGTTCGGGAATGCGGTCAAAGGCTATGACACGTTCCGCACCGAGCATATATGCACTCTTGATGGCGAATTGTCCGACAGGACCGCAACCCCAAATGGCGACAATATCACCGGGTTGGATGTTGCAGTTCTCTGCTGCCATATAGCCGGTGGGGAAAATATCTGTTAAAAATAACACTTGTTCATCAGTCAATCCGTCGGGTATTTTGAACAAGCCCACGTCAGCAAAAGGTACTCGCGCATATTCCGCTTGTCCGCCTGCGTAACCACCGAACATGTGGGAGTAGCCAAATAGACCTGATGGTGAATATCCCATGAGTTTTTCTGCCATCCAAGCATTGGGATTGGAATTGTCACACAATGACCACAATTGACGGTTGCAGAAAAAACAGTTGCCACAGGATATTGTGAAGGGAACTACGACGCGATCGCCCACTTTTACATTCTTAACTTGGCTGCCAAGTTCAACGACTTCCCCCATAAATTCATGCCCCAAGATGTCTCCTTTTTCCATCGTGGGGATAAAGCCGTTATATATATGCAAATCTGAGCCACAAATTGCCGTTGAGGTAATTTTAATAATGGCATCGCGGGGGTTAATGATTTGTGGATCTGGCACTGTCTCGACTCGCACATCATTGGCACCATGCCAGCAAACTGCTTTCATAGTTATTCTTCCTGATTTGTGATTAATTGTCTATTACGTGGGAAGATTATAGAGAAGTGACATGTAAGTCTCTCCTCTGTGTATAGCTGCCTTCTGAATACTTATTTGGCAGGAATATTTTCTTGGTAATATCCATTCTTTCCTAGGCGAGCGTTATCGAGAAGTAATTCATAATTGGAATCAAGATTCTGTAATTACAAATTCCAAATTATGCTTAGGGTTGCAGTACATAGATTTTAGTTTTTAAATTTGGTAGAAGGAATAGGTAATACGTAATAATTTTTTTGCCTTACCCATTACCTATTACCCATTACCCCTTCCCTATTTCCCACCCCTAGATTGACCTTCTGTTGTGGAGATTTCACCGGCTTCCATCAGCATTTTAAAGCGGCGCAAATCGTCCCCAATTTGCTGTTCTGGTTCTTCACCAAAAAGTTTAGCAATGGTAGCACCTACCACCCCACCTGGTGGGCTATATTCCATAACGATTTTTACCTCAGTACCACGATTAGCAGGTGCTGGCTTAAAGCGAACAAAACCACTATTATCAATATCTGCACCTTCCACCGAAGCCCAAGCAATTAACTCGTTTTCTCTGTCTTCAATAATGTCTGCATCCCACTCTACACTGTTACCCATTGGTGCATTAGCTATCCAGTGAGAACGCTGCTTATCATACACTTTTACATGTTTGAGATGCTTCATAAAGCTAGGTAGATTTTCTAAGTTGTGCCACAAACGGTAAAGTTCATCTGCTGGTTTATTAATAGTTACCGTCTTTTCAACTTTGATAGCTTGATTTGTACCTGTGCCGATTGCTTCCTGTACTTGCTTAATAGTGCTTTGTTTTGTTGCACCTTGATAAATCAAACCTCCCCCAGTTATCGCCATTAGCACACCGCGCAGCGAGCGTTCTTTTAAGCCTAAAAGAACCATTGCACCCCCTCCAATGAGAGAAGCCCAACGTTCAGTTTCACTAGCATCTCCATTCAGGCTTCCAGTCAGCTTATCCTCTGGTATCGAAGTCACTTTTCTATCTCCTTATCGCCAAGGAATCACCACCAAAATATGGCAACGGATGCGGCAACGGATGGGTAACGGATGTAACGGATAATTGATTATAAATTTCCACAGATAAACCAAACCATCCGCTACATCCGTTATGCCTTTATGCTATCGGTTGCCACCATTGCTCACATTGATACTGCCGGATTTGTTGTCGGTTTAGCAGGCTTTATTTCCGCACCCATTCGTGCGTGATATAGCTCTACCAACCGCTGCTCACACATCAACAAATCGTTGTATATTTCTGTGAAAATTGCCGTTGATATTGGATCGGTGTACATGGCACATAAGTTGCCAATATCGCCTATCCCCGTCTGCACATCACCCAAAGCGCAACGTAATTGATATATGTCATCGCTCCCTGTCAAGGCAGCTTTCACCTTGGCATACTGATTAGCGATATTTGCGCTTAAAGAAGGTTTTTCAGCAAGTTCAGCCAGCCGCGCTTCTAACTTTTGGATGTGACTCCACTTGTTAGCAATCATCTCTTGAAACAGAGGTTTCACTTCTGCATCCGATTCTTTTTCAGCGTATTTTTCTAAGGCTTCTAATGAATAACGTTCCCCCGCCAGGGCGGTATTTAAACCTTTGACAATATCACCCTTTGTTGAACCACCCCAAGCATCAGCAAGTTTCCACCATTCGGCTTTTGTATCCTTCTCATTTGGCAAAGCTGCTTCTTTACCACCGTAACCCAGACGGCTGAGGATAGCTGTTGTGAAAATTGCCAAATCTCCTGGTTGACGGGAAGTAATCAAATTTCCGTCCACAACTAACGGCTCATCTATATAGTTTGCTCCCGCATTAATCATATCTTTACGGATAGCTTTAAAACCTGTAGATTGTTTGCTTTTGAGCAAGTCGCCTTCAATTAAAACTTGGGGTCCGTGACAAACAGCAGCTACTAATTTTCCTTGCTGCATAGCCTCTTGAACGAAGCGTACTGTGTTAGGGTTGCGTCGCATTTTATCAGGTGCCATACCACCTGGAATTATCACAGCATCAAACTCAGAAACCATTGCTTCGGTTGTGGTTCCATCGGGTTGCATTGAGAGTTTACCACGTTTCCCGGTGTATTTTTCATTCATACGAGAACCGAGGACAGTTACCTCTATCCCCGCTTCTTTAAGCCCATTGTAAGGCACTTGAAATTCTACATCCTCAACGTCATTTTCTATGAGAATGGCGACTTTTATATCCGGTGAATAATTGTTATTTTTGCTCATGATTTTCCGGGTTTACTGAATTTTTATGAAGGTGTAGGAAAATTAAACTTTTATCAGTTATTGGCTAAACTAACCGCCCCTGTAAACGGCATTAATGAAATGAGATGTTTATCGATTAATAAAGAATCGTCAATCTCAGCATAGTCTTGTAAATTTATCTAAGTCCCTCTTAACCAAGATATTTTTTAAATTTAATAAAAAATTATGAGTTATGACTGGTTTGTTAGATGGCAAAATCAATTCAAAATCCTGAATCATAACTCATAACTTTGGATGCCAAGGTGTCGGAGCTTGAAGTTATGTTTATGAGTCTATAAATTATCGGCTAGCTTTTCTTAACCCCAAAGGGATAGATTACTCCTGCTTGCAATACATCTATAGGAAGAAAAACCTGAGACAAGAAAACGTTATCGTGAAAATACGGCGAGAGTAATGATTCTGAATGATTATGGCAAAACCACAAGATTCACCAGACCCAAATAATAATGAAGATTTACCGCAGGACATTACCGAATCCTATGGAACTGGTGTCAAGGAGTTACCAGGATATAACATCGGTGGACGAGAAATTGCGTCAGAACTGCGTCAGTATACACAAACCAGTCCCTTACTAACTGGGGGTGATGTTGATGCTTATTGGGAAGACGCTGATGCTGTTGGAGATGAAGCTGTAGGTGGTACTGCTCCCACTCCAGATCAAAGTGTAACTGAGGATATAGAAGCAGCAGTGGGGTTGGAGATGGACGATAGAGCCTTTCTTCGCACCAATGATATTTTAGAGGAACGCGATGACAGACGCTGGGAGTTAGACCCTATGTCTAGCGAAGATTATCAACAGCGAAAGGATTGATAATGGGCTGAAATCTCATATCTTCCACCTAACCGGGTAAACCACTAATACTCGTAAATATTGGTGATAAATATTAAAGAGAATTCCTCATCAATCTTGGTAGTGATTTAAAGTAGCAAATTCAGATTCCCTGGTTAAATAAACTTGGGAATTTTTGTCAGGATTAACACATCAGCGTTGGTGAATTAAAAGTAGCTTACAAAACAGAAAAAAAGAGGGTCATGAGATTGAATCCCATAAACCCTTACTTACTTAGATTGCCTTGCTACCTTCTCACAAACTTGTTACTATTTATTGGCGGCTGCCATGCGTTCTTGGAGTTGACTTTTAGCAGTTTTAAATTGGGTAGCCAGTTGCTCTTGTTGTTCACTGCTACAGTTGTTGCGAATTGCAGCGAACATAGTGCTTTCTTCTTGACGGACGTGATCCATAATCATCTCCTTCAAGCGCCGAATTTCGCTCTTGAATTGAGATGTACCAGGATTCATGGATTTTAGCTGTTCCAGAATTATTTTTACTTCGGCTTGTTCGTCGAACAATTCTTGGGTGTCATGTTCACCATAGAAAGGACGAACTGTTGGGTAAACAACTTGTTCTTCCGCTTCCGCGTGAACGCTTAAATCCTTGTACATCTGACCAAAGTATTCTTGAATTTTCTTTGGATCGTCTGTACTGTCAATCTGCATAAATAGCATATTGACTTTGTTATGATCCATGCGGATGACATCTTGAATGTTCATTTCATCATCTGTGCGGCTGATAGCGCTACCAGCAACCCCAGACAATGCAGCAACTGCATCTTGGACCCGTGCCCAAATTCCTTGTTTTGCTTCTTGTCCGGTTAGTTCTCGAACACCCAAAACTTCCAGAATACCTTTTAGTTGTTCTTGGTGAGCGCGGTTTTCAAAGTTAACGGTATTTAAAGGAGTGATTGCAGCTTCTATGTCTGCACCTACAACTTGAGCAGCTTTGTGAATCAATAAACCAGTCATTACTTGTTGGTGCTTCAGCAGTTCATGCTGAAATACTTTTTCATACAGGTTTAACTCAGAACCTTGCATCATATGCTGAATTTTTTCCACCATCTTCTTGACGGTTTCTTGTGGTTCTGAACGTACACCGTATTGCACCATTACAGTGTCTAAAATACCCAGATTTTTTTGGTCATCTGAGAGCATGTTTCGGAAGCGATCGCAAATATCTTGGTCGGGACAGGCTGAGAGCAATTTCTGTTCATTGGCAATTATCAGATTTTGCACTTCTTTCATGTCTGCCAATTTAGAAGCGATCGCCAGACGCTTGGTATCGTCAAGTGACATTACCATTCGTTTATTCTCCTCTGTTTGTTAATCGAATCCAACTCTCTCTGACGATGCCATACAGATTCAGCCTATTTCATCTTTCTTGTGAATGAGCCTTGCTCTAACTTTTTGAATATATAGATTTTTGTTTGGTTATTCATATCAGGTTTAGTTTACATTTCGTAATTTATAACCATAGAAGGATAGCGTCAGGGAAACAGATAGCTATGATGTGAAACATAAATCCCCGCAACAAGTGTAGTCCAACCAAAGATAATTAATTAGCGGATATCACTAATTAATTGCCCTAACATTAGCCCCAAATAATCACCATGTATTTGGTATTTTATTGGTGTTGTTTTGGCGGATTACATTAGATATTTCAACTCTCAACTTTTCGATTATTCAGGAGTATTAACAATGGAAACTCGCGAAACTAAATTACCACCTGTGAGCAATGCATACAATGGTCAAGACCGTAATGCCTTTCTGTTTGGATTTACTCCCCAAGCGGAACTTTGGAATGGTCGCTTGGCGATGATTGGTTTTCTAGCTTATTTACTCTGGGATTGGGCAGGTTATAGCGTTCTGCGTGACTTACTTCACCTAATCCCTTATTCCGTTCGTTAACAACTTTTTAAATCTATAGGCTGGCAGGGTTAAAAGATACCCATATTGCCAGCCTATATTTTATTCATGAATTACACAATCAACTAGATGATCTGCATGGAGTTACGGGAATGCAAACCTACGATGTGATCATAATTGGAGCGGGTCATAATGGTCTTGTTTGTGCTGCTTATTTATTGAAAGCAGGATACAGTGTCTTACTTTTAGAAAAACGCTCTGTTCCTGGGGGAGCAGCAACAACCGAAGAAGCCTTACCAAAAGAAGCTCCTGGATTTAATTTTAATCTTTGCGCTATTGACCATGAATTCATTCATTTAGGTCCGGTAGTCGAAGAATTAGAACTAACAAAATATGGCTTAGAATATCTTTTCTGTGACCCCGTAGTTTTTTGTCCCCATCCAGATGGCAAATACTTTTTAGGTCATCGTTCAGTTGAAAAAACTTGTGCCGAAATTGCCCGTTACAGTCCTCGTGACGCTCAAAAATACGGAGAATTTGTAGATTTTTGGCAACGGCTTTTAAAAGGAATTATTCCTATATTTAATGCCCCGCCGAAATCTATCATTGATATTGCTGGCAACTATGACATTCAAAAACTGAAAGATTTATTATCCGTCATGGGTGCGCCAAACAAAACGCTGGATTTGATTCGCACTCTGTTGAGCAGCGCTGAGGATAATCTCAATGAATGGTTTGATTCCGAGTTTCTCAAAGCACCACTGTCAAGATTAGCATCGGAATTAGCGGCGCCTCCCAGTCAAAAAACCTTGTCCATTGGTGCAATAATGATGGCAATGCGTCACAACCCCGGTATGGCTAGACCGCGAGGTGGGACGGGTGCTTTGACAAAGGCTCTGCTGAATTTAGTCAGCAGTTTGGGTGGTGAGGTATTGACTGACCAGCAAGTTGCAAAAGTATTGATTGATGATGGTAAGGCTGTGGGAGTCCGTGTAGCGAACGGAACAGAATATCGGGCTAATAAAGGGGTAATCTCAAATATTGATGCTAAGCGCCTGTTCCTGTATCTCATGGATGCAAGTGATGTGGATGATGCTGACCCTCATCTGCGCGAAAGGCTGGAACGTCGCATTGTTAACAATAATGAGACTATTCTCAAAATTGATTGTGCCCTGTCGGAACCGCTACGCTTTGAACACCACAACCATCAAGATGAATTTCTGGTTGGCTCTGTACTGATTGCAGATTCAGTTAAACAAGTCGAACTTGCCCATACTGAATGTACTATCGGTAGAATTCCGGATGCCGACCCCTCGATGTATGTTGTAATGCCGACAATGCTCGACCCTTCTATGGCTCCAGAAGGCAAGCATACCCTGTGGATTGAATTTTTTGCTCCTTACAAAATTGAAAATGCCGAGGGTACGGGTTTGCACGGTACTGGTTGGACGGATGAATTAAAGAACAAAGTTGCAGATCGCGTCCTAGATAAACTAGCAGAATATGCTCCCAATTTGAAGAACGCCATCATTGCTCGTCGGGTAGAAAGTCCGGCGGAATTGGGAGAACGTTTGGGGGCTTTAAATGGCAATTATTATCACATTGAT
>JAYKJH010000006.1:0-6318 GCA_035285345.1 Nostocaceae cyanobacterium
AAGTCGATAAAGTCATAGTACAAGCTTTCATATAACCCTGGGGATTGCGCTCTCCCGGACACGGTAATTCTACATCTGGATGCATGACAGGAATCCATAACAAACACCATTGTTCTGGTGACATGGGTTGAAAAATTACCAATAATAATTGCTCGTTGTCTGGACGAGATTGGGTTTCATGGCGAATAAATCTCGTCAGCCAATGAGGAATTTTTGGTGGTTTATCTGAGGTGATTTTAGGTTTCACTGGTTGTTAAAAATCTGCAAACAATAACCCTAAAACAGCAAGTCTCCTAAAACTTCTTCGACTTCTAGTTCAAATTTTTCTATCGCTTCTAGACCGCAATATCTCTCACCGTTGGTAGCGCGATAACCGTAACGACTCCAATTAGTAATTCCCATTTTCTCTCGGAAAATTACCCCTAAGTTGCTTATCAATTTATCCAGGGTTTTTTGATTGGGTATGGGAGAATTTTGCATCTCTGTGAGTTCCAACTGCTGCCTTTGGGCTAATTCCTTAAGGGCAGCAACTTCTTGTTCTTTGGCTTCTAAGCAGAGCGATAATGGTTCAATTTGAGCAGCTAATTCGGTATTGACTACTTTGGCTGCTTGCTGGGTAAAGGTGTTGCTCCAATTGGAATTATTAGAATTCACAACTGCTCGTTCTAGTTCGGCAATTCTTTGAGATAGTTGCTCGTTTTCTTTCACTAGATGTCGCACTTGCTGCAGTTCATTGTGAGCGTCGAGTAAATTCTGTTGCAACTCGGCTACGGTTTGTTTCAAGTCTTGTGCGTATTGGTTAGTGGCGTCTATTTCTTCTTGGGCTTGTTTGAGTGCTGTTTCTCTAATTTCAATAAGTTTTCCCAATCTTTCTTCTGCTTGTTCTATATCTTTCTTGGCGAGGGCTTGTTTGATTTTGGCGTCTACTTGTTCAGCTGTATACATCTCTTGGCTGCGGTTTTTGGTGGTTGTGGAAATGATGGGGGCTTCTGGTTGTATTTGGGTGGTTTTGAATAAGTGCTTGCTGTCGATTCCTTGAGCGATGGTATAGTCAAGCAATACCCACCAAGATTCTGCTTCTGTTTTGTCCCATTTGGAAATAATGATGCCGGTGTAACCGTTGCATCCTTTGTCGTCACCTGTGACGATAACGCGCACCCCAGGAGCGAAGTTAGGCTCTTCGGCGGGGGTGTTCTGGGGGGATTGCACATCCAATACTGCTCCCTTGCTAATGGCTCCCTTCCCCCCTGCTTCCCTAACCTGTGCGGCGGTTTTGGGGGAACGGATTAGTTCTTTCACTAAGTCGGTGGAGACTTTGGTTAACTGACGGAGGGCGGCTACGCTCCATTTTTGGACGTTTTCTTTAACTAGGCGTTGAATTCGCTTGGGAAGTTGGGAGAACCATTTGTAAATTTCTATTGCGGACGAGGCGATGTAGCGCGATGCTCCAAAGTCTGCGCTTTTTAACCAGGCGCTAAAGATTTTTTTGCCATTGGGACATTGGGTGATGCAGTCGTTGTATAGGGTATTGAGGGCTTTGCCGGATTCAATGAGGGTATCGAAGCTGCGACGGACAAATAGGAGGAAGTTGCCGAGGGTTGTACGGGCAAGGTTTTGCAGGGTGTCGAATTGGTTGTAGTCGAAGTTGTAGGTGATGCGGATGGGGGCTATGGCGTCGGAGAGGGTTTCTAGATATTCTTCTAGTTCTTGCTGGGCGACTGTTAAGGCGTCGGGTGGCGCTTCATGAGATGGGCGCTGATGCTGGATTTGTGCAATCATGGGTTTGAATTACTCCTTTTTTTTGGGAGTTTGTGCAGAAGGCGATAGCTTCGCTACTGCCCTCTGGGCAGATCGCATCTTCTTGGCGGGAGGCGCGATCGCCTTCTTTTTTTTCTGACTTTATTATATTAAAGCCTAACTTTGATATAATTAATTTTAAATACAGTTAAATAAAAGTTTATCTTTGATATATATAATTTAAACATAGATTTATACTATGGCATCTGTGAAAGTATATTAGAGGTGTCGATTTATATGCATCAAACATTGATTAGGTGGAGACTTAAAGAAGTTATGGCTAGGTACAACATTAAAGGTGTAGGCCTAGCCAAAAGACTAGATATCAGTACAAATGCTATGTCTACTCTCAGAAATGCCAAAACTATGCCAAGGCTAGACGGAGTAGCGTTAAATTTGCTATGCAATGCACTGAATGAATTAGCAGAAGATTTAGATAAATCAATCACACCAGCGGATTTGCTGGATTATTCACAAGACCCATTGAATCCAACAGATGCTGATAAGGTGTTTAGTTTAGCGAAACGTGGTAAAGCTAATCAGCAGAAGTCAGATAACAGTGATACTACAAATTCTCTCAACTTGAAGCTGATTACAGATGAGAAGGAAGTTGCATGATTTTGAATCCTAATAGAAGGAAGTACCACTGATGACACCAAGTATCCCACAACCACAATCAGTACAAGCCGCAATAAATGCCTGTAACAGTTCCCACACAGGTATACATCAAGCCTTGGAGCGCTTAAAAACTGGTTCACACTATTAAGCTAACATTTGTGCCCACAGTTTACCTCTTCGCTTGCCGTTTTTGTAAATCTCCGTAGACTCGCAGTATGGACATTGCATAGTCAGTAGACCGAAAAGTTTTGCAATCGCTAAAAAATGGTAGTTTAAAATACAGTTTTTTGGGGAAATGTACAAATTTGCTTCTTTACCTCTATACTTTACAAAAATTGCATACTACAGATCCAGAACTATGTTTTGGTGGGCGCGTTCCCCTTAACTTTTTCGGTGATTAATTAGTTTTACTTATTTATGGATGCTCAAGGAGTTTTTGAAAAAATCAGGACTTACGCAACTGGCACAAGCAATGGTACGCTTCGGCGCACCGAACACCCAAAAACTACACAGAAAACATAGTAATTTCTGGACGTTTTAGTTGCTCAATTAAATAATTAGAGAGCAAATTGTGCTTGAGCTTATAAATAGTTTTACCTGTTTGATAAGCTAAACTTTTTAGTCTTAGCCAAACTAACATAGCGCAAGCAATATGATTTCTTTGAAGACGGGCTTTACGACATTGACATGATTCAATGCCAGTTAACTGCTTTATTTCTCTATGAAACTCACGCCAGTCGCTACAACGGGACGGCAGTTGCTCTACTTGGGGAGACCCCAAGACCGCACTGCCTCGGGAACCCCCCTTCGGGTTCGCCAGTTCCCAGGGAGCGGGAAACCCGCCTGCAGGACTGGTCTCACCGCAACGCGCTGGCTCCTCTATTTTCCAACGGATTTTACACAAAAGGTGTGTAAAATCCGTGGAACTTTGAGATAAATCGTTGGTGGCGACATAATCCGTCCTATCGGTAGAGATAGTAACCCGGAAAAGTTTCACTTTTTTCTCAGCAGGGAATCCTTTAATTTTTATTATTTTACCAGATTCTAAATCTTCATTACTCCATTCTAAAGATTCAATATTCTTATATTTTTCTTTACCAAAAGTATCATCCACTAAACGATTAGTCTTTAAAGGACAATAATAAACTTTATCTAGACTATCGATATAAAGCATTAAATTATTGACCGCATACCAAGTATCCATTAAAACTGTATCGAAAGGTAGATTTTTCTGGTATACAAGACCTTGCAGCATATTTTTTACATGGTCAATCTTGGTTAAACCAACCTGAGTTCTGGATGAAAAATCCGATAATCTATTACCCAGAAATTGAGAGTTTTAGGATTAACATATATGCAACTTACTATACAATTCCCTCTCACAACTCCATGTTCATTACCACTATACTGACTTCGTACTATTTCTATTTCTGACGAAAATCTTTTATCTAAAACTGGATCATCAAATATAATATAAGCGTCCTCGTCAGCGACAATTAAATCTTTGACATTATCCCAAAGCAAACGAGGAGTTAATTTTTCATTTTTTTAAAAATAATTAATTTTATCATGACTAATATTTGACAAATGTTCTGCTAGATTAGTCAGGGTATAGTTAATTTGGCTACTAAGTAGATACTGGCAATAATTAAGTTTAGTAAATCTCATCACTAACTCACTTTTTGATCCACCTTCTATCAATTTTCTCAGAAAATGTTTAACAACAAGATACATCTAAGATTATTATTACTAATTCGAGTCAAGCCAATCAAACACATTCTGGGCAATTAAATACGTATGTACTACACACGAGGGATCGCACTGTGCCAGTTGCGTAAGTCCTGATATACTCAAAAAAGCTGATACCTAACTTGCGAGTAGTGGCAACAAGCGACATAAAAATATCCCACGCCTTTGTACCTTGTTGTGTCTGGGTACCATAGCTAATATTACGTCGCTGCACCATACTCCTAGCAGCCAACTCAGCAGGATTTTTATGCAATGGTAATTCTGGATGCTCTAAAACTAAAAGCAACTCAAAAGCTTTTGTAGCAGTTAATCGTTTTCGCTCACCCAACTGTTCGTAACCAGTTTTTTGGGTAAAAAGCGTCCAAAATTCCGACTCTAGTTCGCGAACTTTATCCCGACTCGGAGAATCTCGATAAGCTAATAATTTTCGGTAATATTTCCAGAATCGTTCCAGAAAATCATCCAAAACTTTTTGGTGGCAGGCAACAAATGGACTTAACTTTTTATAATGCCGTCCTTCATGCACCCAACAAAGAGCTAAATCATTGGTTAATAACTTGAACTGGGGAGCATCATCACATAGTAGGGTTTTGATTACAGGAATAGTCGATTGCTTCTGAAGATTAAAATATAATCGTCTGATATTGCTGCGTCTCACTGACAGCTAGTGGTAAAATTTATAACTAACACTAGTTGAGAAGTCCAGTACTTTAGATGTGTATGCTATGGCAGCAATGCCTTTCGGATGACAAAACGCAAAGTGCCATTGTACTTATGTAGGACAAAATGCCAGCAATCAACCTTGAAGCCGGACAAATCGTTCGGGTACGCTCCCGACAGTATCTTGTTGAAGATGTAGTTCTTGGACAGCCTACCGAGGAAGACACCCTAGTTCGCCTTTCGTGTTTAGATGACGATGCACTAGGAAATACCCTGGAAGTTTTGTGGGAGAGAGAAGTTGATGCTCAGTATATAGGTGCAACCAATTGGGATGTAGTTGCCAGCCGAGGATTTGACGATGCACGGCTATTTTCTGCGTATCTGCACACATTGCGTTGGAACTGTGTTACTTCTATAGACCAAAAATTATTTCAAGCACCTTACAGGGCTGGGATTGAGGTAAAAGCTTATCAGCTAGAGCCACTACGTAAAGCTTTATTGATGCCAAGAGTGGCTTTATTTATTGCCGATGATGTTGGTTTAGGAAAAACCATTGAAGCTGGGCTAATCCTCCGTGAAATGTTGATGCGCCAAAAAGTGAGGCGCGTTGTCATTTCCTGTCCGCCATCGGTGGTACGACAATGGCGCGATGAAATGGAGAGCCGATTTGGACTCACTTTTATGGTTTTTGACCGAGAGTTTGTCGCCTCCCGTCGCCAAGAACGCGGCTATGGAATTAACCCTTGGACAACGCACAATCGCTTTATTATTTCTCATGCGCTACTCCGAGATGAAACCTATGCTGCACCATTACGTGATTGGTTAGGTGATTTTTCTGCTGCATCAATGATGATACTTGATGAGGCTCATAACGCTGCCCCAGCAAGTGGTGCCAAATATGCTGTTGATTCTCAACTGACACGAACTGTTCGTGACTTAGCACCTCGGTTTGAGCATAAGCTATTTCTGTCTGCCACTCCCCACAACGGTCACTCTAACAGCTTTGCTGCACTTCTAGAAATTCTTGACCCACAACGGTTTTGTCGAGGTGTACCAGTTCGCAACCCAAAACTACTTGATACTGTGATGGTAAGGCGCTTAAAACGCGACCTCCGGGAAATCGGAGAAGATTTTCCTCATCGCCAAGTTATCCCCATCGTTATTGATGGACTACCTGCAAATGCCCCAGAATTAAAGCTGTCTCGATTGTTACAAGAATATCGCCAACTACGTGAGGAACGGTTAAAAGATACATCCAAATCCACTCAGAAGTCAGCGATGCTTGTTGTCACTTCTCTGCAAAAACGCCTACTCTCCTCTATCGAAGCATTTGCTAGAACTTTAAAGGTGCATCGGGCTGCAATTGCAAAGCAAGCTGCTTCTACTTCTAATACAACTAAATTGTCACGTAATTTACCGCTACTGTGGGAACCTCCAGGTGCTGATGATGACCGCGCTGAACTGGACGAAATAGAAGTACAGGCAGAAGAAGAT
>JAYKJH010000007.1:0-26273 GCA_035285345.1 Nostocaceae cyanobacterium
AATTCAGCTTCCGAAGAAGCCTTGTGACGCGCAAATCTGCTATTGGGGCTGCCCGCGACCTCGTGTTTCCATTAATTCAGCTTCCGAAGAAGCCTTGTGACTGCCGGTATCTGAAACCCCCAACAGATGAGACTTTCAAGACTGAATTGCGGTAGCCTACCCTCAAAGTACTGTTTCAACCATTGGCTTGTCAACTCACACAGGCAATCACTAGTCTCAAACGCAGCCACAGTAAGAGTTTCAGCAATTGCGGTAGCTTCTGGAGTCATACTAGCAACCTCAAATCCAGACGCAGTAAGCATTTCAGCCTAAAAAATCGACCCTCTCAAAAAAACACCCACAGCCTACCGCAAAATCCTGATTCGCATCACCCCCCTAGACCAAAATTATCAAAAAACGCCACCATTAAAAAGTAGAAACCTAAAGTTCCATAATCACCCGTTCAAGTAGCTGTCAACAGTCAACCGCTAACTACCTTCATTCTATGCTCTGTCACTTCCTCATCGGCGTCCCCGGAAGCGGAAAATCCACCTTCGCAGCACAATTAGCTACTCTAGGAAATTATCGTATCATTTCCACCGACGCCATCCGCGCTTCACTCTACGGTGACGCTACCATTCAAGGGGAGTGGATAGAAATAGAAGCACAAGTCATAACCCAAATCTGCGAAGCTATTGCATCTGGTGTTGGTGTCATTTACGACGCTACCAACGCTAAACGTGCATGGAGGATGGAGTTGTTGAGGAAGTTGAAGGGGATTGGGGACTGGGGACAAGAGATTGGGAACAAGGAGGACAAGGGAGACAAGAGTAATAAAGAACCTCTTTCCCAGTCCTCAATTCCCAATCCCCAATGGATGGCTTGGTACTTGCAAACACCGCTCTTGACTTGCTTGATGTGGAATCAACAACGCGATCGCACCGTACCAGACATAGTAATTGAAAAAATGTCCCAGTCTCTGCAAGACTTCCCACCGTTGGTAGCTGAGGGGTTTGCATCTGTTACCAAAATCGATGTCACAGAGGCGGATTTCGACATCACAAAAATTCACAAACAAATTCAAAACCTACCGCGCAGCATCATCAACCGCAGCAACCGCACCCTAAATAAGAATATTACTTTACATCCCTACAGCCAGCTTGGGGATTTTGACCGCTTGCTGCACCTCATTTCTCTGATTATCCGCTATCCTGGCATCGGAAATCTGCGTTCCCTCGACCCCAGTTTACTCTTAAACATATTTGGTACTGTCCCTCAGTTTGCCAGTTCCCTAGAGGAAATCACCGCCATGATGAAGAAATTTTACGGCGGTATACATGGCGATAAAGAAGCGATCGCCTCTGATTTACAATGGCTAGAACAAAATGGGTTAATTGGCTGTGGTAGTATCGCCACCAACCTAAAACCCAATCAACCTCTTTCCTCACTCCCCAGTCAAGATTCCCTGTTACCTCACCCCCTTTCCACCCACCCCTACTCTGATGTCGATACCTTCAGGAGGCTCATCCAAACAATTCGCTTCATCCTCCATCACCCATTTTTGCAAGATACTGGTAAAGGAAGTCTGAAAATTTTAGTCCATACTCTCCAGGAAAATGGCATCATCGATGGCGATGGTATAGATATTGTCCGTAAAGATATTGAAAAAGTCCTGAAACCGTATAAAATATTGCCTGAATTTCAGTTGCGGGATGGCTACTTTGCTGGGACGGCAATTTTATCAAAACAGGAATTAGTCAAGGTTTTTGACGTTCTCCAGTCCCAGGCGAAAAGTCTGGATGACCCCATTGCACTGGATATCTTTGAGACATTTAAAGACAGAATGACACGGTGTAAAGATGCACAATTTAGTTTTGTAACAAACAATAACGTCTATCCAGTACGAGCGATCGCTAACCGCAGTATGATAGACCCAGAATTTTTACCACTGGATGCGCTTTCTCGGAATTTACAGCAATTAGAAACAGCAATTTTCAACGGTGAATTACTAGAATTAAGTCGGTTTCGTGGTGGGGGTAAGTTTGCTGGGGATGAAGAAGGATTCTTTTTAGCCTACCCCTTACAAATTGTATTTTGCAATGTCGCTTGGTATTTGGGTTTTGAATGCGTGGGAGGGAAATATCACGGGTTGTTTCGCTTTGAACGCTTAGATAGGCTGTTTCGTGGTAAATTACAAAATAAATGGCGTTCTGTTTCAGAACAAGAAAGGTCATTAAATAAATTGCAGAGATTATATAATGCCAGTGCTGGGATTTTTTTAGGTTACAGTGCGGCTGAGCAAAAGTTGTTTCTCAGTCGAGATAAGCAAGAACAACAAAAGGCATCTGTGACAGTGGAACTGTGGTTTAATGATGCCATATTCCGATTTATTACTGAGGGAACCAAGAGATTTCCTGCTAAGCAAATGAAGATGTCTGCACCACAAACAGGGGGAAAAATGTTGCTTCCCAAGTCGATTTTTTGTTTGACGAGAACGGGAAATGAAAGATTTCCCAATAGGTTTCGCGTGGTGTTACCAAAATGGTCTTTAAATGACGTAGATTTGATGAAGTGGATTGTGGGTTTTGGTGGAAGTCTGAAGGTTATACAACCATTGGAGTTAGTGGAGAAGGTGAGAAAAATTGGGGAAGATATTGTAGAAGCGAACAATTATTAATAATTCCCGATTCTCGATTCCAGGTTTAACAATTAAGCTGATGTGCAGCTTAATTGTATAAATCAAAAACATCAAGTTATTGTAGTGCGGGCATCTTGCCCGCTTCCAATATACAAATTAAATACGCCACAGCTTATCACCAAACTATTTGTAAATCTAAAATAAAATCCGGTAAGACATTCTCTCCTGAAAGATTAGGAGGATAAGACAGTATTTCTTTAGGCTGTCTTTGACGATATATTTCCACTGTGCCGGTTTTTCTATCAATTAACCAGCCGAGTTGAACTTGGTTATTGGCGGCGAGGGAAATGCCTTGACGCGAAAAAAATGCTTAAAATAGATTTTTTATCACGCAAAGACGCAAAGAAAAAGTTTTTGACGCGAAACAAATAGTATTTAGACAATATATAGCGGTTCTCAGTTGAGTGAGGTACAGATTAAATCAGTAAAGTTCTTGTCTGCCACCCATCCTGCCCGCCCTCTTATACTGCACCTGAACGGGAACCGCTATTCTTGCACTCCTGGAGGTAGAACCTCCCGACGCTCGTTCCCAGGTTGAACCTGGGAACGAGAAATTCTGTGGGAATCACAAATAACTTATCCGCACTCGTCCGTTACAAAATCCAGTGCCACATCCGCTACAAAATCCGTTGTCGCAGATGTTGACGGAATCCTTTTACGGCTGATAGTTGGTTGGGAAGTTGTACGTATTCAGCTAACAACTCTAAATTTAAATTAGGGAGTAATTCGCTGCAAGAAATAGGTTCATACTTGTCACCAAACCAGCGATATAGGGAAAATTGCGAATTTTCCCAAAACCAAACTTCTGTTACTCCTAGTCTTTTATACACGGCTAATTTATCTGTTCCGCCACTGCTAAAGACTACTTCTATTGCTAAGTCAGGAAATTCTTTTTCTACACCAATACAGTAACTTTCGTCGGGTTCTGTTCCTCCTCGTTTTTCTTGGCGGCGAAAGGTTGTAGAACCTAGAGGAAAATATTCTGTATTGCTTTCTTCAAAGTAAACTTCTAATAGTGTAGCGATGCGCTTTTTTATTCCTTCGTGGCGGCGACTTGGTGACAATATTTCTAATACTCCATCTAAATAAGTAACACGCAAGGAGGAATGGTTTTCTAGTTTTAGCAATAGGGCTTCGTACTGGTTCCAGCTTACCTCTGTGGCGATAAATCGCTCTTCTGTTTCTAGATTTATCAGCGTTTCTTGCTCTAAGTCTTGGATGAGTGATGCTAGCATCTATTGACGAGTCAATTAAGTTTAATAATTATAGTATTTCTCATCAGCGGCAACGGTGGCAACGGTGGCAACGGTGGCAACGGATGATAAACGGATGTAACGGATAGGTTATCTGTGAGAAAAACAAGTATCTTATCCGCACTCGTCCGCTACAAAATCTGCTGCTACCGTTGTTACGTCGGTCGCGACAAATATGGCTCAATATGGGTTTGCCAACCTGCAACAGACTTTGGTGGCAGAATTCGCTTGTATTCTAATCTTCGTCGTCCGAAGTTTAATAATAATCCTAGGAATCATTCCAAAAATTGAACTTGCAATTACCGTAAATTGGGGAATGGGGAATGCCCAAATGTTACATTAACGTCATGCCACCATTAATACACAGATACTGTCCTGTAACAAATTTAGATTCAACGCTAGCAAAGTAAAGCACTGCATCGGCTATATCCTCTGGAGTACCCCAATGTTGCATGGGAATTCTTACTAGGTAAGCATCTTTTTTTTCCTGGGAGACACTTTCATGGCGTTCTACAGGAATCCACCCAGGAGCAACTGCATTGACTGTAATTCCAAAAGGTGCAAGTTCCGTTGCCATGCTACGTGTGAACCCAAGTTGTCCACTTTTGGCAGTAACGTAAGCACTGAAGTTATTCACCCCTCGAAAACAAACGTCACTACTGATATTGATAATTCGTCCCCATTGTTTCGCTTTCATTATAGGTAAGCAAATACGACTCAGTAAATAGGGACTCTTGACAAAAAAATCAAGCATCGTCTGAAAATCTTGCCAGGTGTATTCCTCAAAGGGTATCTGCGGTTGGGGTCCTGTGGCATTTAATACTAAAATATCCACAGCACCAAGTTGTGTGGCGATCGCTTCGTAAATAGCTGCCACGTCTTGTTCTTGGGTGACATTCCCCTGCACTAAAATTGCTTGGCAACCTTGCTGTTGCAGTTCTGTTAAAGCCTGTTTAGCCCGTGATTCGTTATTGCTGTAGTTAAGTGCTACCTTTGCACCTGCTTGTCCTAACTTGAGAGCGATCGCTTTTCCTAAACCAGCAGAGCTTCCTGTGACTAGCGCAACGTGTCCATCTAGAGAAAATGACATTTAATTACTTACCTCTGATGAAAATCTGCGAACGAAAATCATAATTTTTCTAATAATTCACACAAGTTATTTAGGCTTTCTTTGGTTCCCTGTTCAATGTCTGATGGTTCTTCATATTCAACTACCCAATATCCCTGATAACCTGCATTTAATAGTTCTTGGACAATAGGTTGCCAAACAATTTCTCCCTTTCCAAAAGCACAGAATTGGGGGCTACTATTAGCCCATCGGACATCTTTCCAATGACTGTAGTTTACCCAAGGAAGGATGTAGCGTAATGCCATCAACGGGTCAGTACCTTGGTTCAAAAAGTTAGCTGGGTCGTAGTTTACACCAACCGCAGTACTCTTGATACCTTCCATAATCCTGGCAACTCGTTGCCCTGTTGCTGTTGGTCCCCCATGATTCTCAATAGTTATTTTAATACCTTTTTCCTCAGCGTAATCACCGACTCGATTAAAAGCATAGTGCAGCCGAGGGAAAACATCTGGCAGAATATGATCGTTTCTGTGGTCACCAGACAATAATCGGACAAATTTTGCTCCTAGTTGTTTAGCTATGTCAATGAAACGCTGTACTCTTTGAATTTCTTTTTCTAAATCAGTTGGGTCTGGGATTGTAAAATTATTTCGTCCAGCTATACAGATAATATCCACTCCCGCTTCCTCAGCCCAATTAGCAATTTTGACGACTGATTCATCATCACCGTCATTTAAAAGATGTTTGGGTGCTTGGGGATGAGCGTTGACTTCTACGGAGCGAATACCTTGGTTGCTTATCCATTGGAAATATGCTGGTATTTCTACTTCTCTCCAGCCCCAAGCTGCACAGCCAATTTTTGATGGGTTGATGTTAAAGTTTGACATATTTGAGAAAGCTCATGTTCCGATTGTTAAACAACTTATAAATGCCGGATTTAATTGCATTTTTTTGGGATAAAAAGTTGATCGGGCAGACATTCGATATTTGCCCGCTGGTTTTAATATTCTTGTGGGATACAGGCTTTGCCCATCTTAATCTTTTTAGTTGGACAACAAGTCCAGCCTACAAAAGTTATCTCTTAATCGTGCAACGCCTGTGTACACCTTACAGATATTGATAGAATGATTTAATGTTCTGACAGACGATCTCGAGTTCCTCAAAGGTTAATCCTTGATAAATAGGTAAACTCAGGATTCGGCGTGACTGCTGCTCAGTAACGGGAAAATCCCCTTCTGCATAGCCTAATTCTTTACCGGCTGTAGATAAGTGAATTGGCACTGGATAATGAATTGCTGTACCGATACCGCGATCGCTTAAAAATTGGCGCAATTCATCCCGCTGTTCAACTTGAATCACAAAGGTGTGGTAGACACATTTTTCCCACTCACGTTCTGCTGGGATTTGAATCTGAGGAATACCAGCGAGTTGAGTTTGGTAATAGAGAGCATTTTCCCGACGTTGCTGTGTCCATTCGTGGAGGTAGCGCAATTTGACTAAAAGAATTGCTGCTTGTAGGGTATCTAGACGGGAATTATGCGACCACAAAACACAGTCATCGCGGGTACGCAAGCCAATATTTCGCATAATTTTCAGCTTGTCGTGTAGTTCGCGATCGTCTGTAACTAGCACTCCCCCATCTCCACATGCATTTAAGTTTTTTAGGGCATGTAAACTAAAACAACCCACTCTTCCAAAAGAACCCACTGGCTGGCTTTGATACTCAGCGAGTACAGCTTGGGCTGCATCTTCAACTACAGCTATTCCTTTGTCTTTCGCAATAGCTAAAATCGGCTCCATATCGCAAGGTCGCCCTGTAAGATGCACTGGTATAATAGCCTTGGTTTTGGAAGTAATAGCTGCTGGGATTTTACTAGGATCAATATTGTAATCATCGCCCACATCGACGAATACAGGTTTTGCTCCAAGTACTCGAATACAGCTAGCTGAAGCCACGAAGGAATTCGGCACAGTAATGACTTCATCACCAGAACCAATACCAAGGGCTTTCAGTGCGAAAATTAAGGCATCTGTTCCAGAATTAACGCCAATTGCATAACGCACACCGCACAATTGAGCAAATTGACGCTCAAACTCTGCTACTTGCTCACCTAAAATAAAGTTTCCCTCATCAAGGACTTCACCAATTGCTGAGAGTAATTCAGATTTGAGAGCAGCGTGTTGACTTTTGAGATTGATGTAGGGTATTTGATTAATCGTTAATTGTTGTTGCATTTTAATATCCCAAAATATTGATTAGGACTTCACGGATGTTGCCCGACTGACGATGTTCCCAGATATAAATATCTTGTAAACGCCCCAACTGCAAAACACTTTGGGCTACAGGAATTTGTTCAGATGTATGAGTAAGGGCACAGCGAATATGAGCAGGCATATCATCTAAACCTTCTCCTGGTAGAATGTATTTACCTGTTTCGGGAACTAGTTGGGCAAAAAAAGCTTCCACATCAGGCTTAGCATCATTTTCTTGAATTAATAAACTGGCTGAGGTATGACGAATAAAGAGGTTACAAAGCCCTGCTTGAATTCCCGATTCTGTAATGACTGCTTGGACTTGGGGTGTAATCTGACATAGAGATTTACCAGTGGTTTGTACTTTGATTGCTTGTTGGTAAAGCCGAATAGATGAGTCTGTCATGCTGGCTCCTTTCCTAGATGTTCAAACCATGATTTTGTCTCTTGCTGAATGGCTTCTGGTGTCCAGACTGGAGCATCTCTCCAGAGTTCAATATTGGCTAACATCTCGGTTACTCCTTGACTTAAGGGTACTTGAGGTTGCCATTTTAAAAGAGTCTTCGCTTTGGTAATATCTGCCCAAGTACAATCAGGTTCTCCCGGACGTTTAGGGATGTGAATGATTGGTCCGGCTAATAAGTTTACGAGTGTCAAAACACTTTCTGTACGACCAGAACCAATGTTAATAATTTCTCCGGTAATCTCCGATTCGGCAGCTTTAACAAAGGCTTCTACTACATCACTGACAAAGGTGAAATCTCTAGTTTGAGTCCCATCTCCCACCACAGTAAAAGGTTTACCTGCTAATTTCTGAGCAAGAAATACACCAAATACTGCACCATAAGCCCCTGTTGTGCGCGATCGCGGTCCATAAACATTAAATAATCGCAAGGAAAGGGCTGGAAGTTGATAAACTTGTGCCCAATGCATTACAAGCTGTTCCCCTAAATATTTAGTTAATCCGTAGGGGTGTTTGGGCTGACAGGGATAGGTTTCTGGTGTGGGATATTGATCGGGAATACCATAGCAGGTTGAGGAAGCAGTGTAAATAAATTTCTCGATTTGAATGCTACGACAAGCTTCCAAAAGAGCGAAGGTACTATGCAAGTTGGAATGATAGTACTTCTGGGGATTTTGGATTGAGGGTACTAAATCAGCTAATCCTGCTAAATGAAATACCCAATCAATATTTTTTAATATCTCTGGAGAAATATCTGCTAAATCTTGCTCAACAAAAGTAAATGTAGAATAGGTTTGAGCCACTTTTAAATTAGTCGTTCTGCCTGTGATTAGATTATCTAAACCTACGACAATATGACCTAATTTCAAGAGGCGATCGCATAAGTGAGAGCCAATAAAACCAGCAGCACCAGTTACTAAGCAATGTTTAGGAGAAGTTAATTGGTTGTTCATTCAACACCTGCAATTTGTTAGTCCAATTTTCGGTTTATTTTTGGGATTATTGGGGAAATTATCGGATGGTAACGCAATAAAGTTTATTATGTAGCTTGGATTCGCATGATAGTGCATGGAAGCTTAATTATGTAGGGAATTTTTTCTCATTCCCATAATTAATTCCATGTGCTATTTTAATCATTGGCTGACATCATTATGATATTCCATGCCAAAACTAGGGAGATACTTTAACTATTTTTGACCGGTTATTTGGACACTTATTTAGACCCCGATACATATGATTTGGACGAAAATCAATCGGCTGGAATTGACGAACCAATAACATTGATAATGATTGTGGGAATTAAAAAGTGGGAATTAAAAAAAATTCCCAAAATTGCCCAAATTTCTACTCCAGCTTTTAAGTACTACCGCAATTTTATAAACGTAATTTCGCTGCTCTAATTTCCCTCATCCAATTCTAGTTTTTGTCATTCTATAGACCATCTTACTTAACTCTTCACAATTGACAATAATATCCTCATTTTTGGATTCACAAAACATACAAGCATAATCAAATCCTAATCCCTGAGCTACTGTATAATAGAAATGGCTAATTTTCTGTCCAAAGAGTTCAATCAAAGTTAAATTTTCGGAGAAAATAATATTTGTAACTCCCCCTCCATGAGGAGCAATAATAAATTCGGCTTTAGCAAATAATTTCACTTGGTCTGAAAAATCTAAATCTTCCAGAACATAGGGCACAAAATCCATTTTAGCGAGAGTATTGCTGACTTCTTCTTCATTCAGAATACGTCGAGCGTTTGCTTTTCTGCGGGAGATAAAAATCCTAGGACTCAAAACCAGATTTGGATGTGCATAACTATCCACATTGTTTAGGATACGTTCTCTTACCCAATGACAAGCTTTAATAGAAATACGTCCTTCTTCCCGCCGTTTAGAGCAGATAACTAATTCGTTAACCTTAGCTATATATCCATTCCATTGGATATAATCTTCCGGACGATAACCCATCAATTCCAAAGAGCGAATTTTCCATATTGGAGGGTCTTTATCGATGATTAAGATTGGTTTTTTGCCTGTCTTTTGAGAATAATATTCAAGGGCTTCTAATCGAGTTAACGCCTCATAGATCCAATGGGCATATAAATGACTCCAGTAATTAACTACCGAACAAGCTAAATCAAGATGTTCTATATTAGCTATGGGTGCAATATATTGAGAATTAAAACCTTGTCTAAGTGTTGAAATACTAGTGTGTTCCAAACAGTCTACTCTATCTAAAGCTGTTTCTAAAATCAGATTCTTATCTTCGGTAAAACCCAAGGCATAAATCCCAAATAACTCCACATTTTTGACGACTACAGCAAAAGGATTAGTAAATTGAAATGTCCCTTCCTTTTCTCTTAATCCAGAGGGTACTTCTTGAAAACTTATAGCCGGAGCAATTTGAATGATTTCTTCATACTTTAACTGATATAGATGATTTTCTTCTTGACATTGCTTGAGTAAATCTACCCTATTCACTAGATTGTTGTGAAGATAGTTAAACAAAATGGAATAAATCAACCTAAGAATTGGCAATTGTTCATATTCCGCCTCTAATTTAGGAATATTGTTCTCCCTTTTATCTTTCTCCATCTCCTCAGTCATTGTGATGAGATGCTCGTCAATATATTTTAATAAAACAGGATATATGAGTTTAAATATAAGCAATTCTTGAAGATAACGCCAAGCTTTATTCATCTGCCTGTAACCTTCTGAGGTGAATTTGCAGTTACCAAATTACTTTACTATTTTGGAGAAATAATTTTCCGCAATTTTATAAATGCTTAATAAATAAATTTGTATTTAGAAATATGACATTACTTTTATATTTATTTATATATCTGGAGTTGTACTGACCAACTTAATTATCCACAGCTTACGAAAACAGGACTTACGATAGTGTCACAATTGGTCATAGGTGCGTGACGCCAAAAGTCTTATTCTTACGTTCAAATTTTTTCCTAGTGTCACACACCCTACAAGAAAAAATGTGCCAGTTGCGTAAGTCCTGGAAAAATTATAGAAAAAGGAACCGCGGTCTCAATAAGGATTGTAGAGCGTGTGTTTCTATCGGAAGCTGTCTTAACTGTATGAATTGTCATTCCCGCGACTTTTTCAAAAAGTCGCGGGGCTAAATGCAGATTATTTGATGATTGCTATCTCAACCTCTAACCAAGCAGTTTTTTGACTTGATTCATAATCCCAAGGGTATCAATACCTTGATGGGGTAATTGCTCCCATACTCCACTACAGCCTTCTTGATGAGTACCCATGTATGCATACTTGGGAGACAAACCTCTTTCTAGTAACCAAGAACCAAAGCGAATTCCCAAACCTGTGCGACGATTTAACGATTCCACCACCAAGACAAAGGGTGTGGAGCCAATTTTTGCTATCATTTGTTCATCAACTACATTGAGAGTTGATTTGTTGATCAAACCGACATCAATGCCCTGTTGCTTGAGGTTTTCTACGACATTGAGGGCACGGTAAAGCACCTCACCAAAGCTGACGATATACCCGGCTGTACCTTCACGTATCACATCATCTTTTCCAGGAACAAAAGTATAGTCGTCTCCAAACAAAGGCTTACCCTCAGCATCAAGGATATCGGGGACTGGGGAACGGCTGGAAAAGATAAACCGTAAACCAGTTTGATGAAATATAGTTTCGACACAGGCTTTCATTTGTCCGCCATCGGCTGGGTAATACAGACGGGTTTCGTAACCATCCTCTAACCCGTTATCTGCAAACATATTATTCAGACCGAAATGGCAGGTGTTGTCTGCTAATTCATCGATACCACTGTGGGAGAATTGACACAGGACGTTAGATTTATTCAGCCGCGCCATTGTGATTTCGGAAATGCACATTTCTAAAAAGGCGCTGTAGGTGCTGAAAATGCCCTGCTTTCCCTTTTCCATGCCAAATCCGGCGGCAGCTGCGAAGTTTCCTCGCTCCATAATGCCACCGTGGTAGAAAATCTCTGGATAGGCTTGACTAATTTTGTTGATTCCACAAGATTCTCCCAAATCGCTATCGATGCACATGACTTTTTCTTGGCGTTCAGTGGGAGTCATCCGACTGAGGATAGAAACGATGGTAGCATCGAAGATATGGCGCGTTTTACTGCTAGCACCAGTAAAGGTATAATTTGGCTGGAGTGGAACAATTTCTTTGAGATAATTAACCGCTTGAGTGTGTCCGCGAGTTTCCAGATATGCGATCGCTAAATCCCGCGATAAGGCATCATGACCTAATGGCGTACCTTCTACCCCATTAATCCCAGGACACATCTGACGTTTATTTACAACTGCTACTGGACCATTTATGGTAACTGCTTCACACAGACGATGATACAAATCATCCAAATCTTCGCCTTCTCCTGTGAGTACAGTTAATCCATGTCCAGCTAAGGTTTGACTGACATTAAAACCGGGTAAATAGTTAGAAGGATATCCACTACAAGTGGAATTATTATCGTCAATAATTAACTTGACATTGAGATTTTTGGCGACAGCTAAACGTGCAGCTTCAGCATCATTTCCTTCTTGCTGTGAACCATCTGAACCCAAACAAAATACGACTTGTTGAGGATTAGCGATCGCCACCCCATTCACATAGGGCCACATATGTCCTAATCTTCCAGCACTAAATTTCACCCCCGGAGTACGTCCCCGTTCTGGATGAGCTAGAAGTTTGGAATAGGGTTCTCGATAATGCAGGAGATTTTCTGCATCCAAATCGCCGTGTAGAGTCGCCATTAAATATTGTGTAGCAACTCGGTGTCCAGCTTCATCAAAGAAAATCGGTACAAATTTATCTGGTACACCCCGAAAGAAAGCATCTAAAATCATTACTTCAGGAACAGTATCATAAGCTCCTCCTGTATGACCCCCTACACCTTTTGCTGCTGCTATGGCGGTAAAAAAAACAATCGTATCTCGACAAAGTTGAATATTCGCTTTCAGGGTTTCTCGTTGCTCATGCGTCAAAGTTGAATTAGTCGGATCTAATTTCAACGGCTTGTAAGAATCTAAGTCAATGGGAAAACGGAGGGTTGTTAAAGTCATTGATTTTTGTTACTTATCCTATTTTAGATTTTGTTTAGATTTGGGATTTTCGCCATCATTTTTCAAGCATTGCTGATTTCTGATTCTGAATTAGCAACACCAGAAATAAACTTTTCTTCCGGCTGTGATGGAAAATAAGACTTGAGTTTGAGAATGGGCTTTTCTAAATAAAACCAACTCCCAATCGAAATAACTAATGTCAATACTCCACAAGAGAAAAAACTAGCTATATGTCCCAGGATAAAAGAGTGACCAACATATTCATAAATTCTGTCACACAACATCCACAAAATGGGAAAATGATAAACGTAAAAACCATAACTGACAGTACCCAATCCTTGAAGTGGCGACCAACTTAGGCATCGGACTAGGGGACTATTTTCTGATTGGGAGACCGACAAAATTATCAGTGAACTACAGAATATAGCTATGACAGAAAAACCTATTGACAGCAACACTGGATTGAATTTATTAAATCCTCCTTGAGTGATGATTATGATGCTCAAACTCAAGCCACTCAAAATTGTGAGTATTGGCGAAATCGATAGTAATCGATGCAGTATTTTATCTGATCGCATCCACAAGGCGGTCAAACAACCTATCGCTAGAGCGTCTACACGACAGAGAGAATTAACGTAGATACTAGAAGAAAGGGTATAACTTAAGGGATGGGTCAATACCAACCAACTGCGAAAAACAATTACAGACAAAATCACTATTCCTAAAAACCAGCTTAATAGTCTGCGAGGCAGAAAATAAACCACCGCCGGACAAATAAGATAAAATTGTTCTTCAATCGCTAAACTCCAAAGATGATCGATAGGTCTGGTCAGAAAAACTCCTTCATAAATCCATTGCCAGTTTTCTAAGTAAAACCAATACCAAATTTGGATATCATCCATATGATTGGGATATTCATAACTCCGAATCAGTGGATGTATTACCCCTAAAAAAATAATCAGAAAAACATAGTAAAGCGGAAAAATTCTGAGTATTCGTCTGGCATAGAAATTTTGGAAATAATTCGGCTTTTCGCGGCTATCAAGGAGGATTCCGGCAATCAGAAATCCAGAGAGTACAAAAAAAGCATCGACTCCACACCACAATGAGTTCATTAAGTCTCTATAAACAGCGTTGATCGACTCAGCATGTTCACCGGCAAGGTCGGAAACACAATGATGCAGAAAAACTAACAAAATAGCAACGCCACGATAGCCATTTAATACGGGCATGTAGCCACTTATAGTACTAGATACTCTTTCTACATTAGGGGATGAATTTAACATTTATAGAAGCCACATAAATGATTTCATGTAATTATTTTTAATCCTTGCCATACACTTTCAGCCCATCCCAAATACCCATGACTCCCGGATAGGGGCTGTAGTAAACGTTCTCCATTGTCTGAATTTTATCAACTAATCTTGGCTCGGAATTTCCCACTGCAATTCCTTTTAAACCTGTTTCAAATAATGACAAATCATTGAGAGTATCTCCACAAGTAATTGTGTCATCAGCATTAAAATTGATTTCTAAAAGAAATCTCAGGAGGGTTGGACCTTTGGAGACTCCTTTTGGCATCACATCAAAATAATGGTTATCTAGTCTGATATCATACGAAAGGATACAATCAAATCCAGCATCGATGACTTTTTGGATGGTGCTAGCTTGCAAGGATTCCGGTTTATAGTAGTAAGATACGCGATAGTCGGGATTAACAGGCTGTAATTCCATTCCTGTTTCATTAGCTAATAAAGCTTTAACTTGTTCGTTAGCATTTCCCCAAGTTTGTGCCACCCAGTCTTGCAAAACAGATATAGACTCCAAGGTTTTACCATCTACGATTGTGGTGCCGACATCAGCAATGATATAGTCAGGCTTGGGAATGTTTGGATCTGCGTAGAGTTCAGTAACTCGGTCAAGTTCTCTGCCGGTCACATACACTAAAAGAATGCGCGATCGCTGTTCGTGAATATATTGATAAAATTCAGAGCGTTCTCGATCAGAACCCCCTAGAAAGGTACCATCTAGGTCAGTTGCTAACAGTAATGAGTGATTAGAGTTCATATTAAACTTAGCCCAAAATTAATCCACTGCGGGGTGCAATTGTAAACTGGATATTTGTTTGTGCTGCTTTATTACTCGAATTTGCTTCACCAGAACCATAGGTGAATAATACTTGCTGGGGTTGTGATGACAATGATGGTTGAATACTAACTTTTGCTGTTTCATTCCCAGCATTAACCGCAATCACCAATACTTCTTGTTGTAAGCTCCGCGCAAAAATGTAAACTTGTCCTTGGGCATATAGGGTTTGATACTCTCCAATTCGTAATGCTGGGTGAGTATGACGCAATTTAATTAATTGACGATGAAACTCTAGGATATCTCTATCCCACTCTTCTGGGGAAGGAAAACCTTTACGACAATCAGGATCGTAACCACCAGTCAAACCGACTTCATCACCGTAATATATACAGGGTGCGCCAGGAAAAGTAAATAATAATAATGTTGATAAATATAAACTGGGGACATCACCTCCGGCAACATTAATTAACCTTGCTGTATCGTGATTGTTGATGCCGTTAAGTTGAGTTAGCTGAATTTCCCAAGGATAAAGTTGCAGCAATTCATTAATTTTTTCTCCGTATTCAGCAGCATCGGAAGGTGGTGGTGGAGCATAAAATTCCAAATGACCTTTGACTTGGCGATCGCCTACAATAAAAGCTGTGGTAGCGTTAAGAAAAGGCAAACTTGACACGCCATCAAATTGTGTACCATCTAACCACTCACTGGCGTCCATTGGAATTTCTCCGACAATATATGCTTCCGGATTGATTGCTTTTACTCGTTCCCGAAACTCTTGCCAAAATCCAGGTGTTTTGATGTAGTCTGCGGAATCTAAACGCCAACCATCTGCACCCAATCTAATCCAATGTTCACCTACACGCAGAATATATTCCCGTACCCCTGGATTATTGGTGTTGAACTCTGGTAAAGCCCGATGATCGCACCATGAAGCATAATTAGCAGGACGAGTTACATCATAGGGTGAGAGCGGCCACCCTTGAATTTTGAACCAATCTAACCAAGGGGAATTTAGACCGTTTTCTAGAATATCATTGAAAAAATAAAAGCCCCTACTGGCATGATTAAACGTCCCATCTAAGACTAGTTTAATATTACGCCGATGGGCTTCCTTGAGGAGACTTGCAAAGGCTTCATCACCCCCTAATAATGGATCGACTTGATAATAATCAAGGGTATGATAACGATGATTGCTGGCGGAGGTAAAGATGGGATTGAGGTAAATTGCATTAATACCTAAATCTTGTAAATAATCTAGGTTATCAATCACCCCCCAAAGATTTCCTCCCTTATAAGTGTAAAACGTAGGCGGAGCATTCCAGTCTTCCAAGGGTACATTCAGTAACCAACTTTGATGTGCTGGGACACTCCGAACAAAGCGGTCAGGAAATATTTGGTAGAAGACAGCGTGTTTGACCCAATCAGGTGTATTAATCTGCTGATTTTTCAATTACGGCTCCAAAATTTCAAGTCATTTCAATTTTTTAAACTTGCTGTGGCAAGATAGGGATTGGTTGGCAGAAATGGTGCAATTAATTAGGTATTAATTTACTTAATACTTATAACATATTTATTCATCTCTAAAATAGACCTTTGTTCTATATAAATCTTAAGTTTTCATTAATTACTTTGATGAATTAGATTCTTTTTTTTAAATTATATATATTTTTAATTTTTTTATTCATGATATATGATAAAAATAAAACTTATAATTTCCGTATAAAATTACCAATCAAGAGGAAAAACATGAAAGTTACATTGTTAGAGAACATTCAGCAAAAAGCACAATTAGAGTTTAATATATTGAAATTTAGACTAGAGAATTTTAGCAAAGAAAAATTCAAATGTCCTATTTGTGCTTACTATGGACCATTTCGTGATTTACCTATGTCAACTGGGTCAACAGCAAAGCACGAAAGATGTATTAGATGTAGGTCTTGGACTAGACATCGTTTACAACAACTAGTATTAGATAAATTATTTCAAGACTACGATCCTTCAACAAAGAGAATATTACATTTTGCACCGGAACGATATTTCCGGAAAACTTTTAAAATGTTATTTCAAGAGTATGTCAGTGCTGATTTGATGATGGAAGGTGTAGATGTTCAATGTGATATGACCAATTTACCCTTTGAAGATAAAGAGTTTGATTTTGTCTGTGCGTGCCATGTTCTCGAGCATATAAAAGATGATTACAAGGCACTTTCAGAAATTAGAAGAGTGTTGAAGCCAAATGGTATTGCTATCTTACCTGTTCCCATTTTGGGGAAAAAGACAATAGAATATCTAGAACCAAATCCGAATGAATGGGATCATGTGAGATGTCCGGGAGAAGATTATTATGACCGTTATTTAAATTTCTTCTCCGTGGTTAAACAATATAACTCAACAGATTTTTCTGACATCAATCAAATATTTATTTATGAGGATAGAACTGTTTGGCCTAATGAACTCTGTCCTCTTCGTCCACCAACAGAGGGAGAAAAACATATTGATACTATTCCGGTGTGTTATGTGTAGCCATCATCACTCGTGAACAAGTCAAACCCTGTGAAACCTTAGAGGAGAGGATGTTTGAAAAGTAAAGTATTAACATCAAAATAATTGATATTAATACTACAACTTACTACCAATCCATTATGTAGGATTTACAACTGCGGGAGAGAAGTATCGATTGATTGTCTCTCCCTGAGTACTTATTAATTTATCAATCACTTGTTCAAATAGTTCATCGTTCACCATGATCCCTTTATGAAATTGATTCCTAAAAGAGAAACACAAGTTAGTAGCATAAATAGGTGATTTTAATGCTTTTGCATACAATTTGATAATCTCATTTTGTTCTTCAACTATTGCGTGCATCAAGATAGGACTAAAAAGACCCATATTTGGAAAAACTGGCAATGCCATAATTTCATCGAGTCTGCTTAAAAATTTAGTGCTAACAGCTAGTCTCGACAGCCTCCCGGTCTGATTTTTCACAATTGATTCAGTCGCATATATGTAAAAATCTAAAAACCTATTTTTTTGAGTAAAGTAGACTAGGGAATTAGTAACTTTTTCCTGACAAAATAAAGTTCCCTCACCAAAGTTTTTGCCATCTTCTGTATCTAACCAGACTTCACGACAGACTAAATATTCTTCTATTGTGTCAATATTTAATTTTTCGGGAGCAAAGACGACCACATCAGCATCCATCCAAATAGTTTGCTCATATCCCTCCTTGAGAAACTTTCTTGATATTTCTAGTCTTGCTAAATCAGCAATAACATTAATTTTTCCCTGTGCTTTATCTATATACCATTCTGGAACGTATGCAAAAAAATTGTCTTGTCTCTGGTAATCAAATCCCTTCAATTCAGTCCAATCTTTTACCGTTTGCATACAGGTTTCCAGCCAAGCTGGTGTTTCATTTCCTTGATAGGATTGATAAACTATAGTTTTCATTTCCATCACCGTTTCAAAAATCCGAAATACTCTAATCCCTCTAAAATCCCAGATGCAAAGTCACTCTTTGCCAAATAGCGCTTACCTGGTGAAGAATTTTCGTGCCATTCTAATATTTCTGACTGGGCATTACCAACGATGATAGCAGGACAAAGCATATTTTGAAACATGGATAAATCGTTGCCTGAATCTCCACAAATCACAGTTTGTTCATCGGTAAAGCCTAAAAGTTGTTGCACAAAAATAGCGGCTGAAGCTTTATTGGCTGAGGCAGGTAATATGTCTAAAAATCCACTATCAAAAGAATCTATCATTTGAACTGCCAAGCCTTGATTCTGGAGAATTACCTTTAAGTGCGGGAGTGTAACAGATAAGCCCTCTAGGGAGGTGTAATAGGTAACTTTGAAGCAAGTCTGTTCTGTGGGAGGTTGGAGGACAAGGCAAGGAAACCGACTGGCTACCTCTACTACTATTTCCCGATTCCAACCAGGGGAAATTTTGGCTGTCCATTCAGCATCCGGGTTATTGCTACCTCGATAGTAAATTTCTGTACCAACAGCCAGGATTAATATATCAGGTTCTAATAGTTCTTTTTGGGAGATGAGTTGTTGGTACAGCGGTAGCGATCGCCCTGTTGTATAGGCAATAACTGTACCATAGCTTTGACGCTGCTCGTTTAACCATTGATTTAGTTTCTCTAAAGCTAGATCGTCACCGACTAAAGTGTTATCCAAGTCGGTTACAAATAAAAACTTAGTCACTTTGACTCCTGAATAAATTTTCTACCAACTTTATTAACACTTACTTGTCTCAAAGGTCAGTCTAAATCCTAAATCTAGCAGGTATGTAAAAGTAAAACTTTAAGCTTTTCTTCAATAACCTGCTCCTGATATTGAGCAATTTAGCTATATAGCACTCCTACAGATTTTGCAATAGTTTTTTATTTTAAAATTTACCATTTCATCTGCCTGTAAACATAAATTTTTTCTATATTTTTCTCCATATTGTACAGATTTACTAACATTTAGCCATAAAAATTAAGATGATATACAAGTTTACAACAAATTGTAAATAATTATAGATATATTTAGGAATATCTCTCTTTAACTGTCTTAATTGTCTTGATTTGCTCTTGCATTGTTATCACAAAAGTAAGCTATAGGAATCATATTTGATTTTTGAAAAGATACGTAGGGGAGGCAAAAAGCGGTGTGGATGTTCCTCCCGCTTTATTGCCGTTGTGTTACCTGAGAGTACGACACCATTTTCAAGGCTTTGGTGCGAAGCGCGAAGCGCGTAACGCACCCTACAATACTTAAATTTTTTCATAAATCAAACCGGATTCCTATATAGAATAATCAGAGAAGTTTTTAGAGGTTTGAGATGAAATATAATCAACATAATGCCAAACTATTGCCTGATATACCCAAACCAAATTACGTCGTTTTTACAGATTTTGATGAAACTTATCTTGCTCACCAAAATCAAGAGTGTCATCAAAATGCTCGCCAAAAACTTGAGGATTATTTATTAAACAAGACTGATGAAAAACAAATTATGTTTGGTTGGGTCACTGGTAGTAGCTTGACTTCAGTGTTTTCTAAAATAAATAGATATGGATTAAGGGTAATACCTCATTTTATTGCCAGTAGTTTAGGTACTGAAATAACATACTTCGACCAAAAAAAATCCGGTCAAAAAGATGAAATATGGGAAACTAATCTAGCAAAAAGTATGTTTTCCGAGAAATTAGTGAATAATCTAGTTAATCTTTTAAAATTAGATGAAATAAATCTGATACCACAACCTCACATTGAAGATTCTCGTTTCTTGAAAAATTACTATTACCATCAACGAAATGAACTACTAGATTCCCAGGCGATATTCAAGATAAAAAATTTAGCTCATCAGGCTGGTATTGCAGTAAACATTAGTCATTGCAATCCCCTGTGTGGAGACCCAAAAAATTGCTATGATGTTGATTTTCTTCCTTCAGGAACAGGTAAAAAACAGATTGTTAATTTTATTTTAAAACAGACAAATGTAAACTTTCAAAACTCTATAGCTTTTGGCGAAAGTGGCAATGATATTGAAATGCTTCAAGCCGTTAGACATGGTTATTTAGTGGGAAATGCTACAAGCGAAGCTAAAAAATTACATTCCCAAATAGACGAGAATGAATACACTCAAGGAATATTATCTGTATTACAAAAACTTATCAAGTAGTTGATTCCAAGATTAAAAGTCCGTCGAAAAGCTCAAGCCAGATATAATTGTCGAATTTCAATAATTAATTATATCTGGCTTTAAAGATTTGTAAATATTGCATCAAAGAACCAAGCTTTTTGGTAAATAGGTATTTATTTAGGTATTTATCGTTATGGTTCGTTGACATACACAATAGATAGAACATATGATGCCTCGCGCAATTTGAAATTTTTAGAATTTTTATATTTAATTTCTATTTGTTTTAGTAAAAATATGGTAAACATATAAGAGTCCGATTAGTACATGTAGCAAGGTTGCAGGAGAAAGCTTGTGGACAAGTTAGGAGCCGTCTCCCTGGGTGAAAGCCGTAAAAAACCCGAAAATAAACTTAAAATATCAAAATTTTGCTCGTTTTACCTAAGTTTTGTTTTGTAAAAGGCTGAAGACGCTGACCGGACAAGACTTGTTTTTAATCCACATTAGGAATTCAAATTCAATTACATTAACAATGCTTTCAGTACAAGAGATACATCCATTTTCTACTGATTACTTTCGCCAATTAGCTAACCTTGGCGATGGATTTCAGGTGACAGGTAATGGGAGAAATTTTTCAATTTCTGAAGGGATTAATTTAGCTGCGACTTTAGTGCATCAACTAAATCAACAGCAACGAAAAGCTATCTTCATTGGTAATGGAGGGAGCGCAACTGTAGCTAGCCATCAAGCCATTGACTACTGGCGTAATGGTAATATTCCAGCCATTGCTTTCAACGACAGCGCCTTAGTCACATGCATCAGTAATGACTTTGGTTATGAACAAGTTTTCAGCAAGCCAATTTCTATGTTTGCTCAGTCTGGAGATGTTTTGTTTGCAATTAGTAGTTCTGGACAATCAGAAAACATCCTGGCAGGTGTTCGTCAAGCAATAGAGATGGATTGTCAGGTGATTACACTTTCAGCTTTCCAAGCTAATAATCCTTTGCGTCAACTAGGACATCTGAATTTTTATGTACCTACTATGTCTTATGGTTTTGCAGAAATTATGCATTTATGCATTTGTCATTGCATCATAGATGGCTTGGTTCAAGGTGCTTTACCTAGTAAGAATGCAAATAACTATCGAAGTTTTCCGGCAATCCAAGCATCCTAAGCTCGATGACAAATGACGTGTAACTTGGAGACACATTAGCTGAATGTACTTGCCGCCTTTCTTTAGGAAGTAAATGAAACTAGCAATCAATAACGAAAAGAGCCTTGACTTTGAAACTTGTGCAGAGGTGTTTACTAACTACCGAGAACAAGGGCGTAAAATTGTTCTTTGTAATGGGGTATTTGATTTGCTGCACCCCGGACACATTGCTCATCTACAAGCAGCAAAAGCAATGGGAGATGTGTTGGTGATTTCCCTAACTGCGACTCCCTACATTAACCGAGGTCCAGGAAGACCAATATTTTCTGATGAGTTGCGTTTGAGTTCTTTAGCCGCTTTAGCTTGTGTTGATTATGTGATTTTAACCCCAGCGGTAACTGCTTTAGAAGTAATTGAAAAAGTGCGTCCCCATATTTATTGCAAGGGTGATGAGTATGCTGAGACGGAAAAAGATGTTACCCATAATATTGACAGAGAAATCGCCCAAGTCAGAGCTTATGGAGGTGACATTCGCTATACCCAAGAAATTACTTTTAGCTCAACGCGGTTAATTAATAATTACCTTGATGTTTTTTCTCCGGAATTAAAGCGTTACGCCAGCGATTTGAGTCAGCAGTATACCTTTGATCAGATTAGAGATGCTGTAGATGAAATGCAGCATCTAAATGTTTTAGTACTTGGGGATGTGATTATTGACGAATTTGTCCACTGTACTGTTCAGGGGTTAACCTCTAAAGGGAGAGCGCCTTCGACTCGGTTTGTGAAAAAGGAACAGCACTTAGGAGGAGTATTTGCGATCGCTCGCCATCTGTCCAGTTTCACCAAGTCTGTAACCCTAGCTAGCGCTATTGGTAGTGAACCAGATGTGCATCGCTTGATTGCTAATCATGTTAATGGTTCCTTGCATCTGAATTTGCAATGTCCAGAAAATTATTCCACTGTCACCAAGCGTCGTTATATTGAACAACAGGGAACAACAAAGGGTTACACGCAACTATTTGCGATTAACTCTATGGACGAAGAGGGACTAGTACCCCAAGAACGCCAAAAACTCTTAGATTCTTGGGAAAAGTTGCTCAAAAATCACGATTTAGTAGTTTTGGCAGATTATGGTCATGGACTGATTGATGCATCTGCAATTGAACTGATTCAAGCTCAAGCACCGTTCCTAGCCTTGAACTGTCAAACAAACAGTGCCAATTACGGTTACAACCTCATCAGTAAGTATCGAAGAGCCGATACATTTTGTGTAGACGAGCAGGAACTTCGGCTGGCCTTTGCTAATCGCTATGGTAACAGTGAGGAGCTATTGAAACGTTTACAATACCATCTAGGGGCACAACAAGGTTGGTTAACGTTGGGGGCTGCAGGTTCTTTGGGAATTCAAGCCAACGCAGAGATGGAAATCACCCCAGCGATGACACAACAAGTCAAAGATACCACAGGGGCAGGAGATGCCTTTTTTGCCCTAGCTAGTTTGAGCGCTAAGTTAAATTTACCCCTGCGGTTCGGGTCATTTTTGGGAAATTTGGCTGGTGCGATCGCGACGAATGTTCTGGGGAATGAAAAGCCTGTAGAAAAAGGGCGATTACTAAAGTTTGCCAAAACAATTTGCACATTTTAAAAGACAATAGAGGCGGCTAGATGAATTCTATTCAACAAGTTCTAGTTACCGGCGGTGCTGGTTATGTGGGGGCTGTGTTAGTTCCTAAGCTTCTCCAAGCTGGATATAGAGTCAAGGTGCTAGACCTGTATATCTATGGCAAAGATGTACTAGATGCTGTCAAAGACCATCCTAACCTAGAAGAGATTCAAGGCGATATTCGCGATCGCCATCTCCTGGAAAAAATCATACCTGGATGTGATGCAGTGATTCATTTAGCTTGCATCTCTAACGACCCCAGCTTTGAATTAGATCCGGATTTAGGTCGTTCGATTAATTATGATGCCTTCTTTGACCTAGTTGATGTGGCTAAAGATTCGGGAGTTAAGCGGTTCATCTATGCGTCTTCGTCCAGTGTCTACGGTATCAAAGAAACTGATAATGTCACAGAAGATTTACCGCTAATGCCTTTAACAGACTATTCTCGTTACAAAGCTTTATGCGAAGAAGTATTACTCAGTAAGCGAGAACCAGGATTTGTGACCTTAGTACTGCGTCCAGCGACAGTGTGTGGTTATTCTCCTCGACAGCGACTAGATTTAGTAGTCAATATTCTGACCACGCAAGCTATTAACAATGGCAAAATAACAGTTTTTGGTGGTCAGCAGAAGCGCCCTAATATTCATATTAAGGATATGACTGACCTTTATCTTAAATCTCTGCAATGGCCAGATCAAGCGCTCGACGGTAAAATCTTCAATGCTGGTTATGAAAATCACACATTGATGGAAATTGCAGACATGACTCGTCAGGTAGTCGGAGACTCTGTAGAAATTGTCACAACACCCACCAACGATCCGCGTTCATACCATATTTCATCAGAGAAAATCAAACAGGAACTGGGATTTGTACCTTCACATACAGTGGAAGAAGCAATCCAGGATTTAGTGTCAGCATTTAGAGCTAATCAAATTCCCAATTCTCTAACAGATACTCGCTACTATAACGTGAAAGTCATGAAGGAGCTTAACTTCAAGTAAAATACCTACCCCCGCCATCCGTACTGATTTGGCAGGGGTAAGAATTATCTCAAAGCGACTCTTAATCAGCTTCAGTAAACATGCTAACTAAGCGATTCGCAGGTTCAGCCATCGAAACATACAAAGTTGTTGGTAAAGACCAGTTATTACTTGGTTTATTGGGGTCAAGATAAAAGTCGCATAAACCTTTAATAAACTTTTTCATCTTGGAGATTTGATACCCCCATGCTTTCAGTGATGGTAAAACTTCGGTTTCCACTAGGTTTAATAAATCATCTCGTTTGCTTGTCACTCTCATTGCATTAAAAATAGTCCATGCCATTTCTAATGCTTCCAGAGTTCCATCATTACCTCCTTCATAAAACCATTCAATATCAAAATCAATCATCCGCACATTTCCTACAGGGTCAATCATTTCATTACCACCCCAGCGATCGGCATAAATAATTCCCCTCTTGTGAGCTAAATTCATTTCCTGCAAAACCTTCGGCAGAAATTTTATTTCCCCTGCTTCTAGAAATTCAAACAAAGTTTTGCCAGACACATATTCAATCAACATCCAATCTTGCTCTGCATGGATTAATTTAGGAACTGGTAAACCAGCAGCTAATGCCCGTTTGAGAAAATCAACTTCATCAGCAATATTTCTGAGTTTAAATGAACCTCCATTTTGGATGAAACCAGTAGCTTCATACATATACTGCATATAATCATCACCGGCTTCAGTAGAAATATCCCGTCTGGCACGAAAAACATAGCGTTCTGCTGCTGTTGTAATCAATAGGATATGATTAAATAGTCCTTCAGATGAGGGTTTTTCTATTTTAGCTGTTTTACCTCCTGGTAAATAAGCTAAAGCCGACTCCAGTCCCTGAGCAATGTTTGCAGGCAGCAGGAGTATATTCTTGGTATTTTCTTCAACTAAATTGTTCATCTTTTTTTACCCAATGCTTGATTACCAATTGCTAATAAATCAAAAAAATCAGCCAGAATTTGATCGTAGTGAGAGGCAAATTCAAGTTGATTGATTTCTTCTCGACTAAAGTATGCTAATTTCTGACCTTCGAGCAGCGTTATTTGGGAAATATCTAAATCCATCTGCGTCCAAAAAATGTGTTCATCACACTCTTCCCAAAAATAAGACTTGAAGAATTTAATTTCGCCTAACTCTAGTTCCATTTCCTCAACTATTTCTCTGCGAATAGCGGCTTCTGGAGATTCATTTTCCTCTAAATAACCTCCCAGTAGCGCCCAAGTATTCGGAAAAGGAATAGTGCTTTTGTTATCTCGAAGTACGAGTAAAACTTGCTGCTGACTGTTAATAATAATTATGTCAGCCCCTGGTGCTTCTCTCATCTAAACTATAATTTAAGAAACTTTAATTAGTAAATATATGATAAAAAATTAAAATAATCCAAAAATGCGCTGGATTTTTTAAGATTTTAATTAAAGGCAAAAAAAAAGAGAGGACGAGTGCTAATTAAGTCACTCATTAACTTCCCTTTCTAAACACATTTAATTTTCCGCAGATGGCAGAGAAACCGCAGCAACTTCAGCATCACTACTCAAAGATTTTGGTAAATATACTAGCAATGTCACCATTTTGGCAAACATAAATAATACAACCGACAGCCATAAAATATGGTTATTGTGAAAATACCATCCGGCTATAGCTGATGGTATAAATCCAAAGGCAGCAGATATCAAACTCACATTACGAACAATTTTGCCTTCAGCCAAACCTAAGAAATATCCTTCCAGCATTGAGGCAGCCGCATTGAATGCAAGAATGAAACATAAGCACCAAACAAAGGTATCAATATTGTCAGTAATTTCAGGATGATTCGTTAATATTCCAAACACAGTTTGGGGAAAGACAACACAAATTGTGGCTATACTCAGTCCTACAACCAAGCTACTTGCAACTGAAACTTTCAGTAAG
>JAYKJH010000008.1:0-25981 GCA_035285345.1 Nostocaceae cyanobacterium
TTGCTGAGAACTAATCGCGGTTGAGTGGACGCAGCTAAGGCTGTAGTTTCTACGGAAGCTCTTATTTCTCGCTGTGCTAAAAGTTGCTGCCATTCTTGGGGGGAAACCACCCGCCAATCATGACCGTAAACTCCATAGTGGCGTCCCCCGACTTCAAAGTCAGCCCTTGGGAGTCTTGTCAAATCTGCATAGGTAAACATCGCTTCCCAAGCTTCTGGTTGCGCGCAGGGAAGGAAAGTAAACGCCAGTCCAGGAGTATTTTGATAGTACTGGACAAAGTTAATGAAAATCAGGCTCTGGGTGGGGGAAACGGCTTGGTAGGTATCCCGTGCCATCCAGAAGCGAAAGATAGTTGCGCCTTCGTTGGCACGTAATGGGGCATAATTTTGCAAGAATCGCCAAGCTGCGATCGCTCCCGGATCTGCTTGTAAATCTTCCACAGATGTCCCTGAGAGCGTCACCATCATCGCTAACCCGGCGGGTGTGGCGTGAGAGTCGCGAAATACCACCACATTCTGGGGTTGACGTGCCATCCAGTGAGCAGCGATTTTTGCCGACTCTTGCCCCTCATGTTGCGCTACCATCGCCAGCAGTGCTGGTTTATCAGCCTCCTGCAGCGAGTCAGTTAACAAACTATTATGTTCTTGCCAAGTGAACACCGGACGGATAGCCGGGTTATCCCGATGCAGGAAAATATAATCAAACAGGATGCGATGCTTCTGTTCCCCCTGGGTTTGTTCCAGATGTTTGCTGTAGTAATGCCGCGCTCGATGGTGCAATTGGGCATAAAAATCAGGATTCCGCCACTTCAAATCAGCAATTAACACTTCCCGCGCCAAATCATGGGGAAATAATCCCAATTGCCCAGATTCCATAAACGACAATCCCCGCAACCATTCAAATAAATCATGGACTTGCGGTAAATCCAGCATTTGCATCAGCAAGGCTTCCGTCGTCAGACGCACCACCGCACAAGCCTCCAAAGCCATGCGGTGCGCTGGTGTGGGAACTTCCTGCACAAACCTTTCCAGCAGCGTCTTGACTACATCCGGTGCCGAATCCGCTTGAAAACTCAACTCCTGTCCTTGAGCAATAGTATCAGCCACCAAGGATAGCGCTAGAGGATGTCCGTGAGTAAATTCCAGAATGTAGCCGTGTTGGGTGTGAGGTACATTCCGTCGCGACAGGTAAGTTTGACTTTCCTGGGGTGAAAGATTGCGGAGTGGTAAAGTGTGTATCAAAGCTTGCCAACCTGCATCACTACGCCAGCCAGAGGAAGGAGGATTGCGTCCCGACAGCACCACTAGGGTATTCTCAGGTAAATCTGGGAGAAACTCTTCCCGCAACCATTCATCTAACTCGGCGATGGTTTCGTAGGTATCAATTAAAATAACATTCCGTTGGTTGAGTTCCCCCAGCTTCTGGAGAGGAGAATCACCATCACCCAATCCCATCAAAGAACGCATTGTACTAATAAAAGATTCGGGATTGGGTTTTATATTCCGTGATTCTACATATATAACTTGTATTTTTAATTTATCACACATCTGAGCAAACTGCCGCATCAGTGTAGTCTTCCCGACTCCACCGGGACCAAAAACATGCAAGATGTAAAAAGGTAACTCTGTAGCAGTGATAGCACCTTGAAATAGTTGCAGTTCCAAAGCGCGTCCCACAAATCTGCGATAGCGCTCTTGACTTAGACGCTCTGCCAAAGATGATGGCATAACTCAACCCTCAAAGGAATCTGGTATGGGATGGGATTTACAGTGGGGTATACGCAGGATGGTTGAGTTTGGATTTCCGGAATATATTAGATTAATTTATTTTTAATTTACAAAATTACTAATTTTGATTATATATAAACAGACTGAAAAAGAGTTCGCGCCAAGACGCAAAGAACGCAAAGTTTTCCTTAGCGCTCTTTGCGTCTTAGCGCGAAACCTCATCTTCTTACCAACATGCTACTTGCTGTCTGAGTTCTCCTAAATCTAAATAATCTTTAATAAACGCTTGTCGCAAAAGTTCTGGGGGTACAAACTCATCATACTTTTGAATTTGGGGTGCTTCGGCGGTTGCTACTAAATCTTGTTCAGTAATGGGAGAAAACTAGCAACACAAAGCGGTGCATCCAACTGAATTACTCTCTCCAAATAACCAATATCAATTCCCAACTCCAAAGTCAAAACCCATATTTGATATAAATGTACTGCTTCATCCACTAGGACTAATAGTCCTTTGTAGCCAATGTCATAAACAAATTTGGACAAAATTTTGAGATAATCATACCAACTATCATCATCAATAATAACTCGGACTCCTAATGCTGTTCTTGCCTCAGTTTTTGTGGCAAATTCTCCCCTTAACCACTGCAATGCTGCTGCTTTCAGATTATCATCATCTAAGCGATAACCCCGCCAATAAGCACCGATGACATTAGCAAATTCAAACCCGTGAACTAAACCTTCAATATCGTTAACAACTTCGCCTATTCTGGCTTCTACTTGGTCATCAAAACCATCCTCATTTGGACGCATTCCCGTAGATTTAGCAACTTCCTGCTGAATTTTATTAATCCATCCTTCTAAAATTGAGATTAAAGCACCGCCATCAGGACGAGTTTTAGTAGCGATATGACTCATTAATTCCCGATAGGTTGCTAAGCCTTCATTATTAGTACCACTAAGCCGCCGTTGGGAAGATAAATCAGCATCAGCAACTACAAAACCTTGCTCCATTGCATAGTTCCGAATTAGTTGCAGCAGGAAGCTTTTCCCAGAACCATAGTTGCCAATTATAAACCGAAATGCCGCCCCTCCTTCAGCGATATCTTCGAGGTTTTGCAGTAGGGTTTGTAGTTCTTTTTCTCTCCCTACTGCTATATGTTCTAGTCCTACCCTTGGTACGACACCTGCACCCAAAGAGTTTATCAACGCAGTTGATACTTTTTTAGTAAGTTTGAGCTTCACCATGTACTTCTACAATTGAAATTAACTTTCTTATCTGCGGCAGATACTCGGTTAAAATTCGAGGAACTTCCGCAGTAGTATCAATTATTAACTCACCCAGGACTTGGTTAGCGCGTTCATTTATATTATCTAACAAGATGGCAGGCATCGTGATATTTTCTTCCGCAATTTTTTTGATGGTTGGATAGGGGTTTTCTAGTTCTAAAATAGCCTTGATTACCTGAATTTCTTGAACCGATAGTTGCTGCTTGAATTCTCTCCATTCTGCTGGTAAATTTTCTGGTGATTGAGGTTGTTCGTCTGCTGCATCTAAAATATCTAGTAAATCAGAGAAGGGAAACAAACTGCGCTCATCTTGTTGGTTAGTATTTGTCAAACTGTCTGACAAGTTTGTTAATGGTTGTTGCTGCAAATCCCAAAGTTGGTTTTGGATTTGGTCGCGTTCTTCGTAAAGTGATAAAATCTGTTCTTGTAAATGCTCAATTTCTGATTGCAAAGAGTTGCATCTCACTTGCAATGCTTCCGTTTCGGCTTCCGTAGCAGCTAAGGATTGATTAGCATCGGCTTTTGTTTCCTCTAGTTCTTGAATTTCTGTATGTAAATTCTGGATGTCTAACTCCAACTTTTGTTTAGTGCGTTGTAGAGTAGTTAATTCTTGTTCTGCTGATTGCTTATCGTGTTTTTGTTCTGCTAATTGACTCTGCAATCTTTCTAACTCAGGACGCAAAGTTTTCAGCTTAGCTTCTATCCTTTGGCGTTCATTAGTTTTTGATAATATCAATCTACTCAGTTCGGTTTCTTGTTTCTCCAATGCCTGGATATGGTTGTGGATATTATTTGAATTTTCTGCTAGTTGGTCGCGATGCTTTTCTAAAGCTATCAAATCTTGATGGAATCTTTCTTTATGATTATTAAATTCGTTAACCTGACTTTGTAGTTGTGCTTGTTCCGAACGCAAGACATTAAGATTAACTTCAATTTTTCGCTTGTCTGTGGCAATAGCAGATAAAGCTTGATTCGCTTCGGCTTTATCTTGTTCTAGCTTGGCCATTGCCGTTTGTAAATTATAAACTTCTGTTTGCAGTTGCTGTCTTTTTCCTGCTAAAATACTGACTTCTCGATTGAAAATTTCCCGTTGGTGTACTTTTTCAGAAACTTGATTGTGCAGTTTATTGTACTCTGCATATATGGAATTACGATGTCCTTCTGCTTGTTGAATTTCCAGCGCCATATGTCCCTGCCATTCTTCAAGCTTCTTAATGTCCTTTTGCAGAGAATCAAGAATTAACATTTCATGATTTCTGCGTCCTCTATCTACAACCATTGCGGCTGTATAGGTAGCAGGTACAGTGATGAAACTGGTGAGTAGGGCTTTATTAATTTCTCTGTAGAGAGCTAGACCTAAAGCAAAACTAACTCCGAGAGCTACTGTACCTAAAAGAATTCGATTTTTTCCGACTACTGATTGCATATTACGAGTTTTTCACAGATACAACTTGTCAGAAGAAACTGTCAATCTCTGGGGCATTTAAGACTTTAAATTTTAGATTGACCTAGGATGGTAAAAAATAAATAACCGGGGAAATAGGGGAATTAATCAGCATAAATCATAGAATTTGGTTATTTTTCCTTAGAGGTTGCTGCGGGTACTGTGGAAGCAGAAAGTGCCATGTCAGCTTTGAGAAAATTGACAAATTGCCGTGCTGTCCTCCCAGAACGTCCATTGTGTCGAGTAGCCCATTGTAGCGCACGATACTCCAAATCTTCCAGACTAATATTAATACGCTCCTCCTGTGCCAAATGCCGGACAATTGTTAAATAAGTTTTCTGGTCTGCTGGTTCAAAGGTGAGGGTCAGACCAAAGCGATCGCTAAAGGAAAGCTTCTCCTGCATAGTATCCCAAGCATGGACTTCATCATTATCCTTTGGTCGGGGTCGATCGCCAAAAAACTCCCGAATTAAATGGCGACGATTAGAAGTAGCATAGACTACGACATTTTGCGGACGCGCTGTTAAATTCCCCTCCAAAACTACTTTCAGTGCTTTAAAAGCATCATCATCTTCTTCAAAGGAGAGGTCATCAACAAAAATAATGAATTTTTGTGGCACTCCCCGCAATTGTTCCACAATTTCTGGTAAATCTTTTAAATCAGATTTCCCTACTTCCAACAACCGGAGATGGCGATGGCTATATTCATTCAATAGAGCCTTAACTAAAGAAGATTTTCCTGAACCGCGACTACCATAAAGTAATACGTGTAATGCGGGATATCCAGAGAGTAAAAATTCCGTATTTTTTAGCAAAGCATCTCGTGGCGCTTCATAACCCACCAATTCTGACAACTTAATGGTATCGGGATTTGCTATACCAATAAACTTGCCATTAAGCCAGCGTAGAGCGCGATATTCGGCAAATAAACCAGTGCCAAATTGACGATAATAAGCTGCTAAATCTTCAACAGCATCAGCCCAATTTTCCATTTGTTGCATAGATGCAATTAATTGTGTTTGTGCATCCTGAACAGTGTTATTTTCCTCTGTTTCTTCATACCACACTACAGGCGAAACTGGTAAATGAGCCACCACCTGTACCCACTCGCTTAACATCGCGCTGCTGCATTCATACAGACTCTGCAAGGCTTGTAAATCATGCTGAGTCGCAGCGATCAGCGCTGGGGGTAATTGCGGAAATTCTACTTTTTGTGCCAATCTGGTAAAGGGATTCTCATCACGAAGAATGCGGGTAATCAGGTAGTCTTCCCAATTTTGCTGCAGCCCTGCTAAAGCTTTGAAGTAACTACCATATGCTTGCAGACAACTGCGTCCATCAGCTTCACTGTAGCGTATGGCGTGCAATAACTCACAAAAGGCGCTTCCTACCTCACCACTCAAAACTGACTGGTAAAGCAACAGCGACGCTGCTTGACGCTGGAGAGAGAGAATTTTGAGTATTGTTTGATTATCCATTAATAAACTAGGGTGTGTACCAAAGCTATGGTAGATTGTCTGCCGATACTTACTACAACATCTAGTGATAGAAAGGTTTTAAAATATGAGTTTAGGTACTATTGCCGCTCTTGCCTACGGCATATTAGCAATCGTCGGGGGTATTATGGGCTACGCTCAAGCAGGTAGCAAAGCTTCGCTGTTCTCTGGTAGCATTAGCGGCTTATTACTACTTGTCGGCGGTGTAATGCAACTCCAAGGACAGGCTTGGGGGTTAACTTTAGCAGCCATTGTGACCGCAGCGTTAGTCATTGTGTTTGCAATTAGACTAGCCAAAACCCGTAAATTCATGCCTGCTGGTTTAATGATTATTGTCGGCTTGCTGTCCCTGGGGTTAATGGTACCTCAGTTGGTTTAATCAGCGCTGTAGGGACGGGGAAACCCCGTCCCTGCTGTTTGGGAGTGTCTGTTGTGTGACTTCTATGGACATGGTGGGGCTATTCCTAGTCAGGATTTGATTAGTACATTTATATTACATTAGAGGTGATTTGGTGATGAACTGGGGGACACTTAGTTACTGATGACAGACTGCTAAAGTAAGAGAGTCAAAGATTTTCATCTTAATTCTTTTTCTCTGTGTTCTCTGAGTCTCTGTGGTTCGTTATAAAAAGAATTTGTACAAATCACATAACTCTGCTATTAATTCGTCATATTAACAAAAAAAACCCCCAAGAGATAAACCACTTATCCCCTGAGTGCCAACCAAAATTTTCAACCTAACTCCAAAGCAAACTCACCCAAGTTTTCACTCCCACAATTCCATCCGCTTGCAAATTATTTGCCTTCTGAAAAGCAATAATTGCATTCTTAGTTTTTAACCCAAAACCACCATCGACATTCCCCGGATCGTATTCCGGTTTGTTTAAATTTTTCAGCCGCTGTTGGATGTCTTTTATTAATGAACCTGACAGAGTTTGTTGGATGGTATTAAATCTATTTAAATCACCATCACCGCCAACACCTGGTATATGACTAACATCCCCTGCATATTGATGAATCAGCCAATTTTTTCCTCCCCAAGTAGCAGGTACTTGAGGATTTTCTACACCATAATGGGCAATCCATAGTGGGTAGTCAACAAAATCTGGAGGATTACCAACTGTGTCTTTCCAGAAGTAAGGAGCAGTGTAAATAATAGGCTTAATTTTCTTACCAGTTTGTTCTAAGATTGCTTTTTCTACTTCTGCTAACCATAGTTTCATGCCTTTAATAATTGTCTTAGCATCTGCTCTACCACCATCGTCAGATTCCACATCTAAGACTGGCGGTAAGTCACCAGGTTCAAACTTACCCACAGTCTTAATAAATTCTTTTGCTTGTTGTACAGGGTCAGAAGTCTTGGGATGAAAAAAGTGATAAGCACCACGAATAATTCCATTCATTTTCATCACTGACCAGTGGCGCTCAAAGGCTGTATCCTTAATAGATACACCCTCAGTTGCACGGACAAAGGCAAAGGTCTTACCAGAATTTTTCACCGCCGCCCAATCTACCCTTCCATCGCCATCGTAAACATCAATGCCATACATAATATGCTAGCTCCTAATTGCTATTTTTGAGTTTCATCAAGTAATTGAATATTGTCTTGAGATTTACTACTCTTCAATTAATATGAGCTAATGTAGCCTATATTTCCGGGAGTGTAAGGAAGTGCAAAATAAAAGATAAAAACTTTAATTAATTTTGATAATTAACTCTCTTGAAGTGACTAAACTAGCACCCATGAAAAACCGCTAATTCTAACTTAGTCCCCAAAGGGGACTATCGCCTCACCCAGTCAGGGTGACATTTACCGATGTCGAACTAGCAAGAGTATGTTCCTTAAATTTTTCAGGAAGTTATTCCAGTTCCTCCGGACACTCAGAGAAATTTTGGGTAAGCTGTAGAGGCTGGTATGAGGAGGATGTCAGCGTGACACACTGGCTGTTATCAGGACCGTTGAGTGTAGAAAAATTGACAGTTACCATCACCGGGTTGCCAGCATCGTTAAAAGGTACGAAGCTGGTACAAATGTCAGATTTTCATTACGATGGCTTCCGTCTGGCAGAACAAATGCTAGAACAAGCGATCGCTATCAGTAATGAAGCGGAACCCGATTTAGTTTTATTAACTGGTGACTACGTTACCGATGACCCCAAACCAATTCACCAGTTGGTGCAACGTCTCAAACATTTGCGGTCATCGGCTGGTACTTATGCTGTACTCGGCAACCATGACCTATACTACAGCCATTCAAAAACAGAAATTACAGATGCTTTGACTAGTATTGGGATACGTGTCCTGTGGAATGAAATTGCTTATCCCCTAGGAGAAGAACTAGCACTGGTAGGAATGGCAGACTATTGGCTTTCCAAAGAATTCCAGCCTGCAGCAGTGCTAAACCAGTTAGATTCCTCAATACCTCGCATTGTCTTATCCCACAACCCAGATACAGCCGAATTGATGAAAAAATGGCGTATCGATCTACAACTATCCGGTCACACCCACGGTGGACAAATCGTACTTCCCGGAATAGGTCCGCTAGTAGCCTACGCTAAAGTACAATGGAAAATTCGCCGCAGTCTTCCCAAGGAAGTGCGACGCATTATCCCATTCATGCGAAGAGACTTTATGCGGGTAGTCCGTCATTGGGAATGGGCACAGGGTTTTCATCAAGTAGGTAACAATAAACTATATGTCAATCGCGGCTTGGGAACCTACCTCCCCGGACGGCTATTTTGTCCCCCAGAAGTGACGATAATTACTTTGGAATAGTCATTAGTTATTAGTTATTAGTCATTAGTCATTAGTCATTAGTCATTAGTCATTAGGGAACAGGGAACAGGGAACAGGGAACAGGGACTAGGAAAAAATTTATGCCCGATGCCCGATGCCCGATGCCCGATGCCCGATGCCCGATGCCCGATGCCCGATGCCCTATGCCCCATTCCCCAACATGGTAAACCCGCCGAGCGACCTGGATAATCTAGTCAACTTTCGGCGGGCTATTTGAAGATGCAGTTGATTTCGACGACGAATTAAAACTCCGAGGGGAAATTACTTTACTAAGGTGGACAATACTTGCAATTTAATCTCCTCTGCACTGTGTAACTTTAAAGTAACGTTCAGTCAAGCTAGACAGGCATCTGTGACGTTTTCTCAGCCTTAACCCTTCCGGGTTGGCGGGAACTTGTCAATCTTACAGATAGAACTTTGCGCTTCAACCGGAGTCTCATGACTTAACCGTTCACGCGCAGCAACGGTGAGTTGCACCGTTATAAATCGGCTGTGCTTTCAAAACCTCCAAAACAACTCGATGACAAATCAAGGTGAAAACAATTCGTTTTAAGAGATTACACAATCAGCAGAAGAATGCAAGGCGACTAGAGCGGGAGGCACTGGCTCTAATCAAGAGGTTTTTCTGAAACATTTCTCTTTCCTGTGCCTGAATTTAAATTAGCACTACCCTTTGAAAAAGCAACTACCTTTTTACCGAAGTTGATTACGGTTAATCTATCGCAACAATTGAGAAGGTATTGAAATAAATAGAAGAGTTATTGCGTTAATTTTTATCCTTTGGGAAGCTCTGGAGCTAGATCCCAATAGGTAGAAGGCTGCTAAAGCGCTGATCCTGTCAACCATACTCTCTACAACCACTAGCAAGGAATTAATTTAATCGTCTTATCTCCACCCCCACTAGCCAGCGTCTTACCATCTGGACTAAAGGCAACGGTATAAACTGAATGTTCAAAACCTGTAAAAGTATGTAGTTCCTTGCCTGTATCTACCTGCCAAAACTTGATAGTCTTGTCTTGACTACCACTGGCTAAAGTCTTGCCATCGGGGCTGAAAGCAACAGCACAAACATGGTCAGAATGCCCAGCCAGGGTGCAAATTTTTTGACCGCTTTCCCAGTGCCAAAGCATAATAGTCTTATCTTGACTCCCACTGGCTACAGTCTTGCCATCTGGGCTAAAAGCAAGCGAATTAATTCCTCCAAACCAGTCAGAATGCCCTGTAAGGGTGAGGACTTTTTGGTTTTGACCCAGATACCAAATCTTGATAGTTTTGTCATTACCAGCACCACCACTGGCTAAAATCTTGCCATCTGGACTAAAGGCAACGCATAAAACATCATCGGAATGTCCGTTAAGGGTATATATTTCCTTACCTGTCTGTAGTGACCAGAGCTTGATAGTTTTGTCTTTGCTGCCACTGGCTAAAGTCTTGCCATCGGGACTAAAGGTAATAGAGCAAACCTTGTCTTCATGCCCTATCAAAGTACAGATTTCGTTTCCCGTATGCACATCCCACAACTTAATGGTTTTGTCATCACTACCACTGGCTAAAGTCTTGCCATTGGGGCTGAAAGCAACTGAATTCACGCCTCCAAACCAGGATGATTCTCCGTGTCCCTTGAGGGTGAAGGGTTCATTACCAGCTAAATGCCAAATTTTGATGGTTTTGTCATGACTACCACTGGCTAATGTTTGCCCATCGGGGCTAAAAACGACGGACATAACCTTATCTGAATGACCTTTGAGAGTGCGTCCAAATACTAAGTCTTGCGTAACAGATGGTGTACCTAAGTTAGATTTTTCATGTTTTCGTGGAGGATTCGAGTCTTTTCCTACCTCAGTTGGTGATGGATTCTGAGAAGAACTTGCTTGTTGGTTTTGAGTAGTTGTACTCGGTTTTTTCGTAAAGGTATTGAGTGGTGCAAAGCCCGATCTAAAGGCATCAATGACTTGATCCATTTGGGAAATATTGATTTGCTGCTGTTGTTGAAGCTCTAGAGATTCTATCTGCTGTTGAATGTTTGTACTTAGCTGTTGTGTAAAGTCATCGAGTTGTTTAACTTGCTCAACCCCGCTTTGCTGAAGCTGTTCATACAACCCCTTTAGTTCCTGAATTTGCTGTTGAATGTTTGTCCTTAGCTCTTGTCTGAAGTCATCTTGTTGTTTAACTTGCTCAAACCCACTTTGCTGAAGCTGTTCATACAACCCCTTTAGTTCCTGAATTTGCTGTTGAATGTTTGTACTTAACTGTTGTGTAAACCCGTCCAGTTGTGTCAGACGTTGGTTGAGGGGGTTGATGAGTTGATTAACTTGGGAACTAGTAATTTGTTGCTGCTGTTGAAGCTCTAGTGATTCTATCTGCTGTTGAATATTTGTACTTAACTGTTGACTCAATTCATCCAGTTGTCCCAACCGTTGGTTAAGGGGGTTGATGAGTTGATTAACTTGGGAACTAGTAATTTGTTGCTGCTGTTGAAGCTCTAGAGATTCGATTTGCTGTTGAATGCTTGTACTTAACTGTTGTGTAAACCCGTCCAGTTTTGTCAGACGTTGGTTAAGGGGGTTGATGAGTTGATGAACTTGGGAATTCGTAATTTGTTGCTGCTGTTGAATATTTGTACTTAACTGTTGACTCAATTCATCCAGTTGTCCCAACCGTTGGTTAAGGGGGTTGATGAGTTGATGAACTTGGGAATTCGTAATTTGTTGCTGCTGTTGAATGCTTGTCCTTAACTGTTGTGTGAACCCGTCCAGTTGTGTCAGACGTTGGTTAAGGGGGTTGATGAGTTGCTCGACTTGGGAAGTAGTGATTTGCTGCTGCTGTTGAAGCTCTAATGATTCTATCTGCTGTTGAATATTTTTACTTAACTGTTGTGTAAACCCGTCCAGTTGTGTCAGACGTTGGTTAAGGGGGTTGATGAGTTGATGAACTTGGGAATTCGTAATTTGCTGCTGCTGTTGAATATTTGTACTTAACTGTTGACTCAATTCATCCAGTTGTCCCAACCGTTGGTTGATGGGGTTGATGAGTTGCTCTACTTGGGAAGTAGTAATTTGCTGCTGCAACTGGTTCAACCGCCGCTTATTGGCTACATTTAACACCATAGTTAAAGTCAGGGGAACTGTAGCGTAGACTACCTGTTGAGTTACAGCCGCCGCAACGGTTCCCAGTACGCAAACAGCCAAGGAGACATATTCGCTAATTTCAAGCGAGTGGGGTTTGGTCATAGCTTTACTATTCACATCTTCAAGGGCTTTAAATACTTAATTTATTATATTTAAATGTATAATTAATAATTTAATTATACTGTAAATTACTTATAAAAAAGATGTAAGACTACCTTGTCTTTTAAACTTTGACAAAACTTCCCATTCTGTGAGTTACTGCTGGGTTTGTAGTAACTGGAATTCCGCTAATAGCTCATACTGGAAGTAGCCAGCAAAGTAAACATATGTTAAGTATTCCCCAAAATCTTCTCAACTTCACCCAAACTCCCCACAGCGGCTATCACTGGGATAGGAGCGATCGCCGCTTCTTTGAAGGCTGGTATTACCGCGTCACCTTGCCGGATATTGGGCAAACCTTCGCTTTTATGTACTCCATCGAAGACCCCATTGGTGGTAAACCTCACAGCGGTGGTGCAGCGCAAATCCTCGGTCCTGATGATGAGTATTTGTGTCGCACCTTCCCCGATGTCAACAAGTTCTGGGGTCAGCCTGATACTCTAGCGCTAGGTCATTGGGGCAAAACTGACCTCGACACCCAACCCCTGTATCTCCTCCCAGAGGAATTTCACCGCCATGTTCAAGAAGGCTACCAGGCGACAGCGAGCTTAAATCAAGGTATAATTAGCGACCCTGCCACAGGTAACTATTGCCGCTGGGAGTATGAAATTAAACCAGTGTACGGCTGGGGAAATCAAGGTACTCTGCAACAATCTACCGCTGGATGGATGTCATCTTTGCAGATATTTGAACCAGGCTGGCAAATTCTCATGGCGCACGGTTTGGCTACGGGTTGGATTGACTGGAATGGCAAAGTATACGAATTTACCGACGCCCCAGCCTACGGCGAGAAAAATTGGGGTGGTGCTTTTCCTAAAAAGTGGTTCTGGGTGAATTGTAATAGCTTCGACGCTGAACCAGACCTGGCTCTAACTGCTGGTGGTGGAAAGCGGGGGGTGTTGTGGTGGATGGAGTCGGTAGCGATGGTGGGTGTCCACTATCGGGGAAAATTCTACGAGTTTGTACCTTGGAATTCACAAGTTCGCTGGGATATTCAGCCCTGGGGTAGATGGCAGATGCAAGCGCGTAATGCACAGTATGAAGTTCAGTTGACGGGAACCACCGATGTACCCGGTACACCCCTGCGGGCACCGACCGTGGACGGATTAAGATTCTGTTGTCGGGATACGATGCGGGGAACGTTAAATTTAGAACTGCGAGAAACTGGGAGTCCATCTAGAATTATCCTGAAAGCCCAGAGTTCGCTGTGTGGATTAGAAATAGGCGGTGGCGATTGGGACAGTTCCTGGCAGTCTAGTTAAAACTGCTGCTATGATATTGGTTGCTAATCCTTTGGGGCTGTAGCTCAGCTGGATAGAGCGAGCGCCTCCTAAGCGCTAGGTCGCGCGTTCGAATCGCGCCAGTCCCGTTGTATCCCTCGTCTGCTAATCTACATTATTGTGTTTGAAGACAGAAAACTCATTCCTTTGCAGGCGACATCATCCAGCATTGAAGAAGCAGCAGTCTAAAAATAGGTCTTTTCCGTGGGCTATGGTGGCTCTACCCTTGATGCTCTGGTGGGGCTACAAAGAGATTAAAAGCCATTTGACTCAACCCCAGGCTTTGTTAGTTTTGGGTGGCTCTACAGCGGCTTTAGAACGGGAAAAATTTGCCGCCCAGTTTGCCCGCGAACATCCGAATTTACCTATATGGATTTCGGGTGGTAGCCCTAAATTTTACACCGAGCGGGTGTTTATCAAAGCCGGTATTGACCGCCAGCGGTTGTACCTCGATTATCAAGCGGTGGACACAGTTACAAATTTTACTACTCTGGCCGATCAATTAAAAGCCAAAGGCATTAAAAGTGTGTATTTAATTACTTCTGATTACCATATGCGCCGCGCCAGCGTGATTGGTGAAATTGTGTTTGGTAGTCGGGGAATTGATTTTAAACCCATACCTGTACCCTCACAGATGGAAGCAGAACCTATTCAAAAGGCTGTTCGGGATGGAGTTAGGGCGGTTTTGTGGGTGACGACAGGTTATACAGGGTCTGTTAAAAATAAATAATCAGTGAATCTTCTTTGCAAAATGATGTTAACTAGGCATGGGGAGTGTCAACATACTTGGGTAGACAAGCTTTGAATCGCGATTTTTTGGTGCATCTATAATTTCTGAATGTTTAGAAAACAGGGGCTTCCGGGGTAAGGAGGTTTGGTGATTAAAATCACAAGAAAAATTGAGACCTACTCCTTTGGATGGGAAAACTCATGATAATTTAAGAATCCTCCCCGTTTGAGGTAGAGGAGTGTCAAACTGGTAAAGCAAGCCCGTTGCGGGGTGATAATGCCAATTAATAATACTGGATGGAACTAAGACATCGCTGGTTTGTTAAACGGCGGGGTACTATGCAGCGACTGCTGCAGTGGGTGAATCTCCGACCAGAAGAAAGCGAACGGACTTTATTGATGTTCGCTTTTTATACCATAACTTCTGTCGGATTACGTTGGGCAGAAGACAGTACAGTAGCGCTATTTTTGGACGAATATGGCGCCGGTTTGTTGCCTTGGATTTATATCGCTAGTGCAGCAATTGGCGCCGGTTTGGGGTTTTTTTATTCTTGGCTGCAAAAGTTCCTCCCCTTGCGGCTGGTAATTGTGGCGATCGCACCCTGTATGGTGTTGCCATTATTTTTGTTGCGCTGGGGTTTAGATGTCTCCTACCTCGCAGTAATTACGGTATTTTTACTGCGGCTGTGGGTAGATGCGCTTTATGTGGTCAACGACCTCAATACTTCGATTACAGCGAACCAATTATTTAACATTCGGGAGATTAAACGCACCTATCCCCTGATTAGTAGTGGTATTTTAGTGGCGGATGTCCTCAGCGGCTTTAGTTTACCAGTGCTGCTGCAATTTGTCGGGCTGCATAATGTCGTCTTGGTGGGGGCGGGATTTATGCTCTTGGGTACGGTAATTATGCTGTATCTATCTCAAAGCTACCAGCACGCCTTCCCTGACAACCGACGCCGCGCTAACATAGAGCAGCCTACAACCGCTAGCCGCCGTTTACAACGTCCCCTACGGCGCTACACGTGGCTGCTATTTGCCTTTTTTGGCTGCTTACAAGTCATCAGCTTATTAATCGATTTTCAATATCTTAACCAACTGGAAAAAAACTTTGACCAGAAGCAAATTGCTAGCTTCTTGGGTTTGTTTAATGGGGTGGTGGGACTGTTTGAATTAGCAACCCAATGGTTTATTTCCAGCCGCGTGATTGAGCGTTTAGGGGTGTTTGTGACTGCGGGGACGCTTCCTGGGAGTATTGCGATTTTACTACCAAGCGTCATTGGGATGTTTAGTTTAGTTGTGTGGACGCAAGATCAAAGGTTTCTCTGGGGTTTAATACTCCTGAAATTCCTAGAAGAAATCCTGCGCTATACTTTTGTCGTCAGTAGCGGTCCGGTACTGTTCCAACCAATTCCCGATGCCGTTCGTAGCCATATTCAAACATTATCTGGTGGGATAGCAGAAGCGATCGCTACTGGTCTTTGCGGGGCGATAATTTTAATTACTCTGTGGTTGATTACCTTCCTAGGATTCCCGACAATCCAAAACTGGGTATTGGTGGGAGAAACGGTAATTTTAGCTATTGGCTGTTTGGGGGTACTATGGTTGCTGCGATCGCGCTACGTTGACTTATTGGTATTAAGCGCCGAACGTGGTCAACTCAGTATGGCAGATGTGGATCTGCGAACCTTTAAACAGGCGGTAGTCGAAGCTTTAGAGCGACCAGGTAGCGATGCTGATAAACGTTCCTGCATTGAATTGTTAACCCAAATCGACCCTAGAAATGTCGGCGAAGTCTTGGCGCCATTACTGAGCCATTTGTCACCAGATTTAGTCCACCAAAGCTTGGAGGCGATGCTGGTGGGAGGTCCTAACCCAGCTTATTTACCACAAGTGCGTGCCCTATTGCAACAGCCCCCCGATACTGTGCCACCGGAAGTTTTTGCAACAGCCCTGCGCTACGTATGGCTGAGTGAAGAAAATCCCGATGTCAGGGAATTAGAAGATTACCTGCATCCGCGACAAAATCCCTTAATTCGCGGTACCGCTGCGGCATTACTATTGCGTCAGGGAACAGCAATGCAAAAAAATACCGCCACCAAAACCCTGCGGCAGATGTTGACTCACAAGTTAGAACGAGAAAGGGTATGTGGTGTCATTGCTTTGCAAGAGGCGGTTTATTTACAAGCACTGCGAATCTACATCCCCAATTTATTACGGGATGACTCCTTACGGGTACGCTGTGCTGTCTTAGAAACTATCGCTGCTACTCACTTGGAAGACTACTACAGCGCAATGCTCGCAGGATTATCTTATAAATCCACCAGACCTGCTGCTATGCAGGCTTTAGTACGTCTAGAAAATGAAGCTATCTCCCTGTTAGTAGAAGTTGCTACGAATATTTATCAACGGGAAGTAGTACGCATATCAGCATGGCGTGCCATCGGTCAAATCGGTACAATAGAAGCAATTGATACTTTGTGGCAGCACTTAGAAACCTCCGTCGGTACCAATAGAAAACATATCCTGCGTACTTTAGTAAAACTGCCCAAAGAAGCTCGGAATGAGGGAGTTCTCGATTGGTTGAATATCTCTAGGGTGGAAAATTTAATTGGGGAGGAATTACGATTTTTAGGGGAGATTTACGCGGCTTGTATAGATTTGCAAGCATTTAATGATACTCAGGATGCGGACTCGGATACATCGATGTCTTCCTGGAATTTCTTGGAAAACTCCCTCACCGATTTACAAGCTGATGCGGTGGATCGGTTGCTACTGCTGATGAAGTTACTTTACCCCACAGAAAAAATTCAAGCCGCAGCCTTCCATCTTAGGTCGGGTACGGGGGCTAATTTAGCACGGGGTTTAGAAATTCTCGATAACACCATAAATTTACGCGCTAAACCAGTGCTGCTGGATATTTTAGATAAACGACCTCCTAGGGAAAAACTGCACACCCTCACGGAAGCGAAGTATATTTACTATCAAGCTATGACAAGGGGCGATCGCCTGCGTCGTTTATTGGACTTCCAAAATTTCCTTTCCGACTGGTGTTTGGCTTGTTGCATCAATGTCGCAAGTGTGGCTCGGATTCGCTTGACTCACGACCAAATTGACAATAGCCTGCATCATCCTACTGGCTTTGTCCGGGAAGCTGCGATCGCCTATCTGCGTGTTGTGTCACCCCGTACCCTCATCCGACTCCTACCCCAGTTGCAAAAAGATCCCGACCGTCTGGTAGCAGCGCAAGTTAAGTACATCCAGCAATGGATAAGACTGTTAAAAGAGAGTAGGTAATGGTAATGGGTAATGGGAATGATTTGGGAAAATAACTATTACCTATTACCTATTCCCTATTCCCCAATTTTTATCGTTTTAGCTCTTTGCTTTTGATATGCTCACTAGTGTTAACCGCTTATTGTTTGTTCGGAAAGTTCCGATTTTTCAGGAGTTACGCGACGATTTTATCGTCCGTCTGGCTTCCGTCATGGATGAAGTTACATTTACCAAAGACTCCAGTATTTTTACTGAAGGTCAGGAGGGACGGGCGCTCTACATTGTTGTGGAAGGTCGGGTGCGCGTTCACAATGGGGGACGGGAGTTAGCGCAGCTGGCTAAGGGTGATTGTTTTGGGGAAATGTCGGTGTTTGACGCTGAACCCCGTTCCGCATCGGTGACAACTCTTACACCGTGTGAATGTCTGGTGTTAACCCAAGAACAACTGTATGACGCAATTGAAGAAACCCCGGAAATTGCTGTGAATATTATTAAACTGCTGTCGCGACGGATACGGGAGTTGAATCAAAAGTTGAATGTCAAGGGGGGGAGGTAATGGAGGTTTATTATGCAATGCCAAAAATTATATATAAACTATGAATAAACTCCCGGAGAAACTAGTATGCCCTACAGTGAGTTTTCCATCAGAAAAGTGAAACAAACCTTTGGTTTAACCACCGTAGAAGGCAGCCGATTTTTACCGGAAATTGCTCCTATTAAACCTAGCGCTACCCTGACAGATTTTTTAGCAGAAAGTCTACCTTTGGCAATAGCTACAGGTACTGAAAAGGCACGTTCGGAATTAATTATTAGTCCGGTTTTAGTAGAAGTGCGAAAGATTCAGCAACGGAAAATCAGCCTTTTTTCTGGTACAGATTTCACCGTTGAACCAAATTCTGGACTTAGTGGTGTTTGCGATTTCCTGATTAGTCGTTCACCAGAACAATTGGAAATTGAAGCACCAGTATTGGTAATTGTGGAAGCCAAAAAGGCAGACTTGAATGCAGGAATTGGACAATGCATTGCCGAAATGGTAGCAGCACAAAAATTTAATGAAATAAATAATCAGTCTATTTCTACTATCTATGGTAGTGTGAGCAGTGGCACAACTTGGAGATTTTTGCAGTTAGAAGGTAGGACTGTCATGATTGATTTGACAGATTATCCATTGCCTCCAGTAGAACAAATTCTGGGAATATTAGTGTGGATGGTGGGGGAAGATTAGTCAATCGATTTTGGATTTTAGATTTTAGATTTTAGATTTTAGATTTACCCCCCACAAAACCTCAAAAATCGCTGCACCATCTGCGGACGCTCACCCCAATGCAGATGTACATAGGAAGCATGTAGGGGAAGATGGGAACACCATCCCTCATCCCCCGTAGCTTCATCACAATCAAAACGATACGTTTGAAACAATGGTTTATCCGTATTTGCTAATAAGACGGAACGATGAAACTCATGTCCATAAACAAGTTCACCAGTCTTTACTAACGGACTATCATGCAAAGCTAGTGCCCGACGATACCCCAAGCTCAGACGAGTGGACATGACAGCAGTGGTCGATAAAATTCCCACCATCGACCAAGCTTTACCCTGAAAATCGACAATTTCCGCGCACAAATACATCAATCCCCCACATTCAGCAATCGTGGGAATTCCAGACAGGATTGCGGTTTTCACGGAGTCAAGAGCTAATTTATTATCAGCTAACTGTTGAGCAAAGACTTCCGGAAATCCCCCACCAAAATACATCCCCTGCACTCCCTCTGGTAATCCTGCATCCTGCAAGGGACTCCAAAAAACTATTTGGGCACCGAGTTCTTGTAACAAATCAAGATTATCTTGGTAATAGAAATTGAAAGCGCGATCGCGAGCCACAGCAACTCGAATTGGCTGATGGGGGTTAGGGACTGGGGAAGAATTCTTTCTTGTCCCTAGTCCCTTATCCCTAGTCCCTTGTCCCTTGTCCCCGGTCTCCAACAACGGTAACAACCGCTCCCAGTCAAAGCAAGCATCTCCCAAATCGGCAAGACGGTTAATCAAAGCATCCAATTCCGGGAGTTCTGCGGTCGGTATTAAGCCCAAATGGCGGTCGGGTATGGTAATGTTATCCTGACGCCGCAACACGCCGAGAATCGGTATTTGCAGGGGTAAGAGAGCATTTTGCAGTAGGGATAGCTGGCGATCGCTTCCCACACGGTTGAGTACCACCCCCACCAAATTAATTCTGGGGTCAAGGGAACGATAACCGTGAACAATCGCTGCTACCGAACCAGACAAGCGACTACAATCCACCACCAAGACAACAGGTAAATTCAATAACCGAGCAATATGAGCCGTACTGGCAACAGTGGCAACGGATGATGTAGCGGATGAAACGGATGACTTATCTGTGACTCCCACAAATAACCTATCCGTTTCATCCGTTAGTGAAGCATCTGTTGCTACGCCATCAAACAATCCCATCACCCCTTCTACCAGCGTATAATCCACATCTTTGCTGTGACGAGCAAAACATTGCTGGACGTAGGCTTCTGAGGTCAATACTGGGTCTAAATTTCGACATGGACGCCGAGTTACGTACTGATGAAACATCGGGTCGATGTAGTCGGGACCTACTTTAAAGGATTGCACTTTGGTTTGACGACGACACAAAGACGCTAACAGGGTGAGAGTCACCGTTGTTTTACCCACCCCACTACGTTCTCCAGCGATGATTAATGCCATTACCGATTACCCATTACCCATTACCCATGCTAAAGCATCCGACCCATCACTCACCGTCTCCCCTGGTGGAGTCGCTGGACGTTTCACCATCACTACCTTTACCCCTAACTGTCGTGCGGCGATAATCTTGGCATAGGTTGCATCACCACCGCTATTTTTACTCACCAAAGTGTCTATTTGATATTCCTGCAATAGCTGGTACTCATTTTCTACAGCAAACGGACCCCTCGCGTACAAGATTTTCCCTGGGGGAACTAAAGCATCAGTACTGGGTGGGTCAATCAGTCGCATCAAAAACCAGAGATTATCCAAATGTGCAAAGGCTGCAAGTTGCTGTCGTCCAACGGTGAGAAATACCCGTTGGGCAATATTTTGTAACATGTCTACTGCGGTTTCTACGGAATTAACATCAATCCAATCATCTCCACAAACAGGTTCCCAACTTGGACGAACAAACATCAAGTGTGGAATTTTACACAAATTTGCAGCCGCAGCAGCATGAAGAGAAATCTGCGCGGCATAGGGATGAGTTGCATCAATTAGGACATCGATTTTTTCTGCACGGATGTATTCAGCCAAGCCTTCTGCACCGCTAAAGCCTCCAACGCGGACTATTCCGGCTGGTGTTACTGGGTTCTGTGTTCTCCCTGCTAGAGAAGTGATAACTTCAACACCGGAAATTTGTGCGAGTTGTGCTGCTAATTTTGATGCATCACCTGTCCCACTAAGAATTAGAACACGTTTCATAGGTTGGGTGCGTCCACGTTTAGTCGTCTAAAAATTTACTTTATCAATGGACTCTTAAAAATAAGAAAAAAATAAGAAAAAATCATTTAATGATTTCCAAAAGATATTAAATAATCATAAGAAAAACTATTGAAAAAAAATTTTTATATATACCTCTTTTTTTTTTGATAATGTGTGCTAAATTACTTGTGCAGCGAAATTCTCAAATGTATGGGATTTCATTGCTATCACTATCCCTAAATCCATACTTTATCCTGTAATTAGGGTAAAGATATACCTGTTGTTTCAAAAAATAGTCCAAGGAAAATATCATGGGCGATTTAATTAAGTTTCAGCTTCCCTGTGCATGGACATCTAATGAACTTATCAACCATCCTGATTGGATAATAGAGTTAACAACAGAGGAGATTAATGAAATTAATATTGCTTTGCAAAACCACCTAGGCTCAGATATTGAATATCAAGACATAACTAAGAGCGAATTTCCTCTACCTTATTTTTCGAGAAAACTATCTGATGTTCTTGATGTCCTGGAAAATGGAATTGGGGCAGTTATACTCCGGGGATTTCCTGTAGATAAATATGAGCCGATGGAATTAAATAAATTATCGTGGGGTATTAGTCTGCATTTGGGCACAGCTATTCCACAGAGTAGCGCCGGAGAGTTGATTAATGATATCAAAGACATGGGCTTAAAAATAGGAGATCCAAAGTCAAGATATATCAATAGTAGGGGAACCGCTAATCTTCACAGTGATGGGTGCGATCTGGTGATGATGCTATCCATAGGACAAGCAGAATTTGGGGGTGAATCAGAACTAACCAGTGCAGTTGCTGTGCATAATGAAATGCTAGAGCATTACCCTGATTTACTAGAAGTTTTATATCAGCCGTTTTATCATAAACTACCAAACTGGTATCAAGGCACGGAAGAATATTATCCATTACCAATATTCGCCAATTGTCAAGGCTATTTCGTTTGCTTCTACGCACCTTATTTGATTAAGGATGCTCAGAATTTCACGAATGCTCCGCGTTTGACTCAGAAGCAGAAACAGGCGCTTGATATAGTAGATGAACTTTGTAACAGCCCCAAATTTAAATTAACTTTTATGCTTTTACCGGGAGATATATTGCTTTTTAATAACTGGGTTGTAGTACATGGTCGAAAGCAATATACAGATGGAACCGAAAGCAAACGACATTTGCAAAGAGTTTGGCTTTCTCATCCCAAAAGTCGTCCTCTACCACCTGAGTACAGCATACCTTGTGGCAATATAGCACCTGGTTCTGTTCGAGGAGGAAAGTTATTCGTCAAGTGGTGATGGTAACAAGCAGCAGGTGAAAAAAACTAGGCGTAATGCTCAATATTGCCAAAGAGAAAGTGTCAGTTATTGTCAAAAATATTTTCTAACACAACCATAATGACCAACATACTAGAATCTCCACAGCAGCAGACAAATTCACTATCAACTCTGATGCTTGTTTGCTTATTACTCGTGGGAATATTTGTCTTGTCTCTAGCAGCAATCTTGATAAAATTGAGCGAACAGTATATCGGTCCTAATGCCACAGTATTCAATCGCTTTTGGATAGCAACTGTGATTTTGGGAATGTGGAAAGGGAGCAAGGCTATCGCTTTTCGCATATCGGGAGGTTCGTTTACACCAAAAGAAACTTACGCAATTCCTGATATATTATTGCTGCTATTATCAGCAACTGTCGTTTCCATTTCTCAGTTTACCTGGGCTTGGTCACTGACTCAAACTAACGTTGCCAACGCCAATCTTCTACATAATTTGACCCCAATTTTTGCAACTTTCGGGGGATGGCTGCTGTTTCGGCAGAGCTTTGATAGAACATTTCTCATCGGTATGTTTCTAACTATAGGGGGAGCGATCGCCATTGGTATTCAAGATTTGCAAATCGCTACCGATCAGTTGCTTGGTGATGCTTTGGCTTTACTTTCTGCAGTCTTTTATGCAGCGAATATTCTCGTGATGGAAAAACTTAGATATAAGTTTTCCGCAACAAGTATACTATTATGGTCGTGTTTTTTCAGAGTTTTTTTGACCTTTCCAGTCGCTGCATTGACAGAAGAGAAAATTTTCCCGTCTTCACTACAGGGATGGATACCAGTTTTTTGCCTAGCTCTATTCTGCCAAGTAATTGGTACAGGAATTCTTGCTTATAGCCTCAAACATTTTTCATCAGCATTTATTTCTCTGTTCCTGCTGCTGGAGCCAATTATTACTACAACCCTTGCTTGGTTTATATTTGCTGAACACTTAAATCTCCTGAATTTGTTGACTTTTGGCGTAATTTTAATCGGTATATATATAGCTAAATCTGGTCGAGGAGCAAATCAGGCAGATATGAACACTCTCGCTGAAGAACCAGCAATTGAGTGATAATTAGTGAATGATAAATCATCAAGTAACTCTCGATAACAGCTTTTACCATAGATGCTTTATAATCCGATTTACTTGGATTTAAAATTAGGTAAAAACCACAGTAATTAGTCATGAAAAATAAGCCATCTCTGACTCGTAAAGACCTTTTATCTTACTTTGTGAAATCCGAAAAAGCCACTGAAAAAATAGGAATCGAGGTGGAATTGGGTGTAGTCGATACGAATACAGGAATATCATTACCTTACGATGGAAATAGAGGAGCTAAAGCCATACTCGAAGTTTTGATGAAAACCGATGATTGGCATCCTATTTATGAAGAAAATCTGCTTATAGGTCTTGTAAGAGCCGATAAAACACAAGTGGTTTTAGAATCTGGAGGACAAATCGAATATGCATCTCCTCCAGCAAAGGATTTAGTAGAACTTGTGCAAAATATGCGTCAAGTTGTTTTGAAGATTGCAGAGGTAGCGCGAGGATTAGGAACTGCGTTAATCGCAGGTAGTATGCTGCCGTTTGATAAACTTGAAGATGGCAAGGTGATACCAAAGCCACGATATCAAATGATGCTGGATTATTTAAGCAGTTTAAACTTTGATACGCTAGTTTTATATACAATGACACGAACGTTGTCTACACAAGTAACTTTTGATTATCTATCTGAAGATGACATGAATCGAAAGGTGCGATCGCTCCTATCAGCTGCTCCTGTTTCCTCTGCTCTTTTCGCTAATTCGCCTATCGAATCGGGCACGATTGATGGTATATTATCCCATAGAGCAAAGTACTATCTCAAATTAGATCCGGCACGGTGCGGTTGTATTCCTTGTGCTTTGAATGGTTCGATGACTTTTGAGGATTACATTGACTGGGCAATGGAAATTCCTGCGATCGCTTCTGTTGTTAACGGAGTTTGTCAACCCATGCATGGACGTACCTTTTCTTCACTATTAAATAGTGGTTTTAGTGATGGTAGCCAACCAACATTTGACAACTGGCAGAGTCATTTCTCGTCTATTTACACTGATATTCGCTTGCGTAATACTATTGAAATTCGGGCAATAGATGGGCAAGCTTTTGAACACATACCTTCTGCGTGTGCTTTTTGGACTGGTCTAGTTTATCACCAACCCTCTCTAGAATCTTTGTGGAAACTATTTCAAAATCGGACGCTGGAAGACTATCAGAAAGCACAAGCTGAAGTTTGCGTTCACGGATTAAAAGCCAAGTACGGTAAAGATTCGGTTCAAGAATTGGCAATAGAAATGGTGCAGCTAGCAAAACAAGGTTTGTCAGCACGAGTTAATGCAGGGCTCGAACATCCAGAAGTTTTAACTTACCTTGAACCTGTTGAAGAAGTTGCTTCCTCCGGTCAAACCTTCGCAGAACGTCTTACAGAACGGTGGAAAGGCGAATTGCAGTCTTCTCCAGCTAAGTATGTAAAAGCTTTTGAAATTAGCTAACGTGGCAACTTTTGCAACAATTCCTGTGCTTGGGAATCTTGAGTGATAATTTCACCCTTACGGTCAAATAAAACCGTACCAACCTTGAGGGGAAAATTCGCATATTTCTGCACGTAAGCAGTGGCTTTCTGACTAATTTTTGCCGCTAGTATGGCAAATACGGGTTCTGATAACCCCAGTTCTATCAGCTTTTTATATGCTCCATCGGCAGTTTTAGCTTCTAAAGTTGCTTTTACCGCCTGTAAATCACTCCCAGATTGTACCACAGCAGCGGTGATAATTTCTAATTTGGCATCGGCTATGTGACTTGAGGTATTAAAAATTCCACCCGCCAGCTTAATTAGTTTACCTTGATACCCTAACAACAAAACTGAACTGGCTTGATATAGTCCCGCTTCTACTAATAAAGCACCAATCCAGTTACCAGTTTGGACAATTGCTGATTCTGGGATGCTCAGACGTTGTGCTACTTGCAGACCATTGTTACCGATACAAAATACTAAATCAGAACTGTTTTTCACCTTAGCTTGTAATTGTCGGCGAAATTCTTCCAAGTGGTCAGCGGTTGACAGGGGTTGAGAAATACCGCTAGTTCCTAATAAGGACAGTCCCTCTAAAATTCCAAAGGCTTCGTTGGAAGTACGTCGCGCTAGTTGTCGTCCTTCAGGAAGAATAATTGCTACTTTTACCGTTTTGTCTGGGGGAATGAGTGGAAGTAAGTTTGCGTCAAATAGACGACGAGCATAACTGTAAATCGCCGCATCTCCCGTAATGGTTTTGCCTAAACCTTCACCAGCTTCTAAAATTAGCGCCTCAGACTGACGTGGTGACAATCTCACCCAAGCCCAAATCGGGGTATTACGTGTCAAATCCAGGTTATCACCAGGGTCGCTGATAGTCATTGCCAAAGAACTATGAGTATCTAATGTCGCAACTCCAGAGACAGGGATTTCCGCTGTATCAGGAAGCAAATCTATATCAACGGATGGTAAAGAGTCTAGTCGTTGACATAAGTAAATCAAAGCCCCTTTAGCCGCTGCGGTTGCGAAAACTGGTAGAGTATAACCTGTACGCGCCATATAATGAAAAATTGTCGATTTTAGATTATTGCCGGACTGACGCACCGATTATGATTTGGTGTCATTAAGAGCGCAGCGAAGTAATCACCAACAACTATGGTCAAGGATTTGTTTTGTAAGTCCAAGACCCCAATTCCATGCATGACGTGCTACTCCGCAATGCTTCATTAATGCAGTACGTTGCAAATTATTCAATTTCAGTTCTGTTTTAAATCCGAGTAACACGGTA
>JAYKJH010000009.1:0-6559 GCA_035285345.1 Nostocaceae cyanobacterium
GTCGTCTACGATGCCGAAACTAGGGAAATTATCGGCGACCTTATAGAACCAGGACAGACATTGCTGGTAGCGCAAGGTGGTAAAGGAGGACTGGGAAACCAGCATTTCCTCAGCAACCGTAACCGCGCTCCAGAATATGCCCTACCAGGGCTACCAGGGGAAGTGAAACTGTTACGCCTGGAGTTGAAGTTATTAGCGGAAGTCGGGATTATTGGGCTACCCAACGCCGGAAAATCTACCTTAATTTCTGCCCTATCCGCCGCTCGTCCCAAAATCGCCGACTATCCCTTTACCACCTTGGTTCCTAATTTAGGCGTCGTGCGAAAACCTACAGGCGATGGCACGGTATTTGCAGACATTCCCGGCTTGATAGAAGGTGCCCATCTCGGTGCAGGCTTAGGGCACGACTTCCTCCGCCACATCGAACGCACCCGCGTACTGCTACATTTAATTGACGCTACCAGCGATGACCCCATTGAGGCGTATAAAACCATTCAAGAAGAATTGCAGGCTTATGGACGGGGTTTAGAAGCACGTCCCCAGATTTTGGCGCTGAATAAAATTGATGCTGTTGATAGGGAAACGGCAGATTTGGAGGCGCTAGCGGCGGAATTAAATCAGCTTTCCCACGCACGAGTGTTTTTGATTTCAGCAGTGACACGCACCGGATTAGATGCGATGTTGCAGCAGATTTGGTCAGCTTTAGACCAACTCAATGAGGCGGTAATGGCTAATGGGTCACACACTGATATCACGGATACACGGATGATGGATGGGTTAGGGGAATGGGTACTGGCTAATGACTAATGACCAATAACCAATGACCAATGACTAATGACTAGTGACTAATGACTAATGACCAATAACTAATGACCAATGCTACAGCGAGAATTAAGTGTTTTTGGTGCAACCTTAATGGGGCTGGGTTCGATTGTCGGTACGGGTGTATTTGTCAGTATCGGTATTGCTACAGGAATAGCGGGACCGGCGGTAATTCTGGCGGTGGCGATTGGGGCAATTGTTGCTATTTGCAATGGGTTGAATAGTGCCCAGCTAGCGGCAAATCACCCCGTTAGTGGGGGTACATATGAATATGGCTATAAGTACCTCAACCCCGCCCTTGGTTTCACCGCTGGTTGGATGTTTTTGGTAGCAAAGACCGCCTCAGCAGCAACTGCTGCCTTGGGTTTTGCGGGCTACTTGCTGAACATTACAGGTTTGAGTTCCTTCTGGGTTGTGCCGATAGCCCTTTTAGCTGTAGTTATTCTCACCTTAGTTGTTTTAAGTGGTATTCGCCGTTCTCATTTTGCTAATACCGTCATTGTCTCAATAACGCAGCTATCTTTGGGGTTCTTTATCCTTGTCTGTTTACCACGTGCTACCCAGGAGGGAGTCAAGAATTTGACACCCTTTTTGACGGGTTCCCCAGCCAGGGTACTCCATGCTAGCGCTTTGATGTTCGTTGCTTACACTGGTTATGGACGCATCGCCACTATGGGTGAGGAAGCCCGTTGTCCCCGACAGACAATTCCCAGGGCGATGATAATCTGTCTGGTGGTGACAATGCTGCTGTATATGGCGGTGGCGGTGGTGGGTATTGGGGCTGTGGGGGTCGATGTATTGGGTAATCCCACAGGACAAACTCGTGCTGCACCCTTGGAAGCAGCAATTCGCAGGGTTGCTGGTGGTTCTGGTGCTTTGGTCTTGGCAATGGGTGCGATCGCAGCGATGTTGGGTGTGCTATTGAACTTGATTTTGGGTTTATCTCGCGTGTTATTAGCAATGGGAAGACGTGGCGATGCACCGAGATTTTTGGCACGGTTGAACGCACAACAAACGACTCCCTACGGGGCTGTACTAGTGGTCGGAGGAGCGATCGCACTGTTGGTGTTGTTGGGAAATGTCAAGACAACTTGGTCTTTCAGTGCCTTTAGTGTCTTGATTTACTATGCGATTACTAATTTAGCGGCGTTGCGGCTGAGTGCTAGGGAAAGGCTTTATCCAGTGTGGGTGGGTTGGTTAGGTTTGGCGTCTTGTCTGTTTTTGGCTTTTTGGGTAGAGTCTACAGTTTGGTTGGTGGGTTTGGGGTTGATTTTGGCGGGGTTAGTTTGGCACCGGATGGGTAGCGGATGTAACGGATGAGCTATTGGTGGGATATGTAGATTTTAATGGTTTCGCGCAAAGGCGAGCCAGTGCGTTGCGGTTCCTCAGCCCTGTTCGCTTCGGCGTGTCCCTTCGGGACATAGGAGGGTTTCCCGACCCAGGGGACTGCGAACCCGAAGGGGGGTTCCCCCCGTTGAAGCAACTGGCGTCGCAAAGGCTCCCCAGCGCTGCGCTCCTGGTTTCCCGACCCAGGCGACTGGCGTCGCAAAGAAGAACGCAAAAAAACTGCTGGGAGTGCAAGAAGTCTCATTTGACAATCTCCGCCCTAAAAGTGCGGAGATTCTTGGTTCACAGACACAACTTAGATGAGCAGGATTGCTCCAACCCAACCAGAGGTTCCATCTCCCCAAGCTGATCAGCTCCGGTGTGCCCCACCGTACTTAATCCATGAGTGCAAGATGTTGATAGCTGCATTGATATCTCTATCTTCAGTAAATCCACAATGGAGACAAATATGAGTTCTAGTTGATAGAGACTTTTGCACTTTTTGACCACAATTAGAACAATTCTGGCTGGTATGATGGGGAGCAACAGCAATCGTTATCTTCCCATATTTGTAGCCAAAATAATCTAACCACTGGCGAAATTTTGACCATCCTGCATCTGATATCGACTTCGCTAGACGGCGATTTTTGACCATACCTTTCACATTTAAATCTTCATAGACTACTAGGTCGTTAGACTTGACAAAGCGGAGTGCCACTCTCTTGACAAACTCTTCTCGCTGCCTACTTACTTTTAAATGTTTCCGCGCATATCGAACTCTAGCTTTGTGATAGTTTCGGGATTGTGGTTGTCCTTCTTGATGCAGTCGCTCATGGGGGAGACCCCCAAGACCGCGCTGCATCGCTTTTCGATACTTCTTAGATTTCTGACAATTTAATCGATTTAATTGCCTTTGTCCCTGGCGATAAAATTTTGGGTTAGGTTCAATATTGCCCTGGCTATCTGCCAAGAAATACTTGATACCTAAATCGATACCCACAGCTTTTTGACTGGGGATTAATGGTTTTACTGTATCTCTGGGGTCTAATTTTACCAAAAACTGTACGTAGTACCGGTCAGCACGACGTAAAATTCTAACTCGTTTTATCTGTTCTATTTGGTAGAAATTTAAATCCCTAGAACCTATGAGTTTGAGATTACCTATGCCTTTTTTGTCGGTAAAAGTAATATGTTTTCTGTTTTCTGATAGTTTCCACCCCGATACTTTGTATTCAACCGAGCGAGTATTTTTGTTGAATTTGGGATACCCCTTCTTGCCAGGAATTTGTTGCTTGCAGTTGCTATAAAAGCGGTTAACCGCTTTTAAAACCCTTTCCACAGCAGTTTGGCAAGCGTGGCAGTTTAATTCATCTACGAATTTAAACTGTTTTCTCAAAAGCGTGTTGTACCGAAACATCTCTGTCTTGCCAACACCACGATTATCCATCCAATAACGCAGGACTTTATTCCGGACAAATTGCGATGTCCGAATAGCCTCATCAATGGCGGTTATTTGCTGTGGCTTTGGATTGACTTTGTACTCGTAGACAAACACTTTTGAGATTGAATATTTGGGTATTAAATATTATTATAGCACAATTACAATCAAAGCCGCCCTCCACTTCGTTCAAGGGCGGGGCTTGTATCCCTTTATTTTTGGTCAAAAATTCGGGCTGTGGTTACGGATTTGTGTGATTGATGTTTTGCAAGATTTTCAAGTAATTTCTACAGCCGCCACCTGAGTAATACCATTTGACCTAATTCGCGATACATAAAAATACACGTAGGGGCAAGGCAATGCCTTGCCCCTACCTACCCATGTTCCCAAGATTGTTAGCATCAAAGGTTGCTTTATTACCCTGTGGCTTAAGTCTTTCTTCCACAGCTTTTTGAATGACGTTATATAGAGATTCTCAGTTGAGTACAGTAGATGTTTTACTCGACTGCAAACAAGATATATAATTATAACTAAGAAACATAGCGCTAAAGTATTTATACTTATGGTGGTTGGAACAACAGAAGCTGCTTCTCTACTTGGTATTTGCCCTCAGAGAGTGCGACAGTTACTCAAAGAAGGACGAATTGTCGGCGCCGTTAAAGAGGGAAGGTTTTGGCGGATTCCCCTATTTCATGGGATGCCGGTGGTGATTGAAAAAAATCGGGGTCTAGAAGGTACTTGGAGAAAAAGAGAGCGAACTGTACCAACGAATATCTATATTTTCGGACAAGTACTCAAAAACAATTACAAGAACAACACCAATTATCCGGTAATCTCGGTTAGACAAGGGACGAGCGTGACACACTGCCATGAGGCGGATATTCATGGACCTTCGAGATTAGTTTATCGACCAAATAATCCTTTGCGCGATTCTAAGGCTAGGTTATGGATTGAGGTAGACCCGTCCATCCATGTCACGACTAAGCGCTACGCTTAAGTGCTGTTGGTCTGAGAACTACCAGAAGTTTGATTTTGCAATCAAACCCACCCAAACAGGAATAATCAGCCGCAGCGCAGATTGTGCAATAATAAACCGCACTCCTTAATGCAGCGCTACCAAGAGTGCAAATGTTCGATTCACCCCAGGACTTAGCGGCTGTACTCTCAGAACCGCTAGAGCTAAACTTCCAAATCCCCGACCCAGAAGACGAGCAAATTCCGGAACAGGAATTTCAGGAACAACTGGATGTGGCTTGGATGATATGCGATCGCTTTGATTTGCAAACGGAAATCTGGCGAGGAAGGATTTTACGCGCCATTCGTGACCGAGAGAAAATGAATGGTGAAGGACGCGGTACAGGCTTTCTCAACTGGTTGAAAAAGCGGGAAATCAGCAAAAGCCAAGCTTATAACTTGATTCAATTAGCAAACAGTGCTGATACCCTTCTGGAACAAGGACACCTGGAACCCTCAGCCATTAACAACTTTAGCAAGCGGGCATTTGTCGAAACTGCTAAAGCAGTTCCAGAAATTCAACAAATGGTGAGTGAAGCCGCACAGAAAGGCGATCGCATCACCCGCCGAGAAGTCCGACAACTCACCGACGAATGGACAGCTATGTCATCAGACTTACTACCTGATGAAGTCAAAGAAAAAGCTGCCGACAACACCCTCCCTCCCCGTTACCTCGCTCCATTAGTTAGGGAGATGGAAAAATTACCAGAAAACCACCAAACCTTCCTCAAAGAAGAAATAGCTACCAACCCCACGGTAGATACCCTGAAACAGGCTACCAACGAAGCCCGCAGTCTGGCAAAATATCTCAAAGCCGCTGCTCAAGTGCAAGCCCTAAACCAGGAAAGAATTGACATTGAAACAGCCCTAGAAGAAGCCCAACGCCTCGGTTGTTTGAACATCGCCGCCGACTTGGTAAACCAAGCATCGCAACTAGAACAAACCATCGCCAAGCTATACATGACGTGGAAGCGCATCAGCAACTTATCCGATAGATTGTACGTGGATACTGGCGCCAGTACACCCCAGTTGCGCTCCCTCGTAACTTGCTTGGAACCCCTAGGTAGCGAAGTCATGGAAGTGCAAATCGGTAACGTCAGCGACCTTACCATCCGTCTGCAAATTCAGGAATCGACCAGTTAGGGAATAGGGCATGGCGAATGGGGCATGGGGAATGGCGAATGGCGAATGGCGAATGGCGAATGGGGAATAGGGCATGGCGAATAGGGAATAGGGCATGGCGAATGGGGAATGGCGAATGGGGCATGGGGCATGGCGAATAGTTATTTTCTGCCAATGCCCAATGCCCAATGCCCAATGCCCAATGCCCAATGCCCAATGCCCCAATCCCTAATTCTTCATTCCCGTCGTAGCGATACCACGGAGAAACTGACGTTGACCGATAAGGAAGAGTACAACTACTGGTACAGTTGCGATTGTTACTGCTGCCATCAGTAGAGGCCAGTTATTGGTAAACTGCTCTTGAAATCCTGACAAGGCTAGCTGTACTGTTCTTAACTCTGGGCGGGTTGTAAATACTAACGGCTTAAATAAATCATTCCATTCGCCGATAAAGGTAAACAGAAACAGCGTTACTAAAGCTGGACGTGATAGAGGTAACATTACTCGCCACAAAATTTGCAGGCGGTTTGCTCCATCCAGCGCAGCTGCTTCCTCTAACTCCACGGGAATAGTTTGAAAATATTGCCGCAGTAAAAATATACCAAAGCCATTTACGGCTGTAGGTAAAATCAATGCACCGTAGGTGTTAATTAAATGTCCCCACTTCAGGACTAAAAATATAGGAATAACTAATAATTGAAAGGGAATTACCAAAGTTGCCAGTACAATCAACAACAGTGATTGCCGTCCGCGAAATTTCAGTCTGGCGAGGCTGTATCCAGCCAAAGCAGAAGTGATAATTTGAAAAGCGGTGACAGCTAAAGCTACTAAGGTGGA
>JAYKJH010000010.1:0-4255 GCA_035285345.1 Nostocaceae cyanobacterium
CCAAAGTTGCCAGTACAATCAACAACAGTGATTGCCGTCCGCGAAATTTCAGTCTGGCGAGGCTGTATCCAGCCAAAGCAGAAGTGATAATTTGAAAAGCGGTGACAGCTAAAGCTACTAAGGTGGAGTTAGCAAATGCCAACAGAAAATTCCCCCGCTGCCAAGCATCGCGGTAGTTAGCAACAGACCAGCCATTTTTTGGCAAAATTTCTGGTGTTGTCCCACTCGGAGCAAAGGAGGTGAGAAAAACCACAAATAGGGGTAGAAGCACCACAAACGCCCCCAAAACCAGTACCCCCAAGCTAACCGTTCCTAATAAATCGGGATATTTCAGATTCCTGCTCGGTTTGGACATCTATTCAGATCCAACTATTTATGTGAATGCTATAAAGAACCTTCTTGGGGTTAGCTCTCGCTAACGCTCCCCGCAACCGCTAATCTATAACATAGTGCTTGTTAAGTTAAATTAAACCACAGTTACCTGGCTCTAAACATTTAGGGCTACGGAAATTCTGTATCAACCGATTCACATCTGATAGGAGTGAACAAAATCATGCAGCAGCTTGCAGCTACCTCAGAAATTGATTTCCAGAGCGAAACATATAAAGAAGCCTACAGCCGCATCAATGCGATCGTTATTGAAGGGGAACAAGAAGCCCATGAGAATTACATCAGACTTGCTGAACTGCTGCCAGAACACCAAGATGAGCTATTGGGATTATCCAAGATGGAAAGCCGCCACAAAAAAGGCTTTGAAGCTTGTGGACGCAATCTTAAGGTAACACCTGACATGCAATTTGCTAAAGAATTTTTTGCCGAATTGCACCAAAATTTCCAAACTGCATCTGCCGAAGGGAAAATCGTTACGTGCTTGCTAATACAATCTTTGATTATTGAATGCTTTGCCATTGCTGCTTACAATATCTACATCCCCGTTGCCGATGCCTTTGCTCGTAAAATTACTGAGGGTGTAGTCAAGGATGAATACAGTCACCTCAACTTTGGTGAAGTGTGGTTACAACAAAACTTTGAAGCATCAAAAGCTGAACTAGAGGAAGCCAACCGCCAAAACCTGCCCATTGTCTGGAAAATGCTCAACCAAGTCGAAGATGATGCTCAAGTTTTAGCGATGGACAAAGACGCTTTGGTGGAGGATTTCATGATTGCATATGGTGAAGCTCTAAGTAACATTGGTTTCTCCACCCGCGATATCATGCGCCTCTCAGCCTACGGACTGAGAACTGCTTAACCAAGTCCTGAGTAGTAAGTAATCAATAGACCTCTTGCAAAAGTCTGTTTTTTTGCGTTCTTCTTTGCGACGCCAGTCGCCTGGGTCGGGAAACCAGGAGCGCAGCGCTGGCTAGCCTTTGCGTATGCAGCGTGAGCTAAAAAATTATTTATGCAAGAGGTCTAATTTCTCAGGGGTTTATCCTGAGTGATGAGTGATTAATTTAAAACTCAGCACTCAGTAGGGGTGCGATCGCAAGAACCCCCCTACTCAAAACTTTTGATGATTCCCTGCTGTTGACGAAGCACACGCCTAAAAAAAATATTCTAAATGTTTGGTCTAATCGGACATCTTACTAGTTTGGAACACGCTCAATTGGTAGCCAGAGAATTGGGCTACCCAGAATACGCCGATCAAGGATTGGATTTTTGGTGCAGCGCTCCTCCCCAAATTGTCGATGACATCACCGTCACGAGTATTACTGGGCAAAAAATAGAAGGCAAGTATGTAGAATCTTGCTTTCTGCCAGAAATGCTGGCGAATCGCCGCATCAAAGCCGCAACGCGCAAAATTCTGAATGCTATGGCTCATGCTCAAAAGCATGGCATTAATATCACGGCTTTAGGCGGGTTTTCTTCAATTATTTTTGAGAATTTTAACTTGCAGCAAAATCAGCAAGTTCGCAATGTCCAGCTAGAGTTTGAACGCTTCACTACAGGTAATACCCATACTGCCTATGTTATCTGTCGGCAAGTAGAACAAGCTTCAAAACAGTTGGGAATTGAACTTTCCCAAGCAACGGTTGCAGTTTGTGGAGCAACTGGTGACATTGGTAGCGCTGTCTGTCGTTGGTTGGACGCTAGAGGTGATGTCAAGGATTTACTGCTGATTGCCCGTAATCAGGAACGCCTGCAAGAATTACAAACACAGCTGGGTCGAGGTAAAATACTATCGCTAGAAGCAGCCCTACCGATGGCAGATATCGTGGTTTGGGTTGCCAGTATGCCTAAAGGCGTCGAAATTGACCCAACAGTTTTGAAGCAACCTTGTCTGCTAATTGATGGTGGTTATCCCAAGAATTTAGCCACAAAAGTACAGCATCCGGGTGTCTATGTACTCAATGGCGGCATTGTGGAACATTCCCTTGATATTGACTGGAAAATTATGAAAATCGTCAATATGGAAGTTCCAGGACGCCAGTTATTTGCTTGTTTTGCAGAATCAATGCTGTTGGAATTTGAAAAGTGCTACACAAACTTTTCTTGGGGTCGTAATCAAATCACCGTCGAAAAAATGGACAAAATTGGTCAAGCTTCGGTGAAACATGGATTTCGTCCTCTTTTGATTTAGGGACGCTTGGACGCTTGGACGCTTGGACTAGGAATTCCCCAATTCCCCAATTCCCAATTCCCAATTCCCAATCTCCATTACCCATTACCCATTACCCAAATATGGCAACGACGGAACGTAAACCCTTGCTATTGGACTTTGAAAAGCCTCTGGCAGAATTAGAAAGCAGGATTGAGCAAATTCGCGAACTTGCAGATGAAAATGGCGTCGATGTTTCTAGTAAAATCCGACAACTAGAAGAACGTGCCATGCAATTACGTGAGGAGATTTTTAGCAGTCTATCGCCATCTCAAAGACTGCAACTGGCGCGTCATCCCCGACGACCCAGTACTTTAGATTACATTCAAGCAATTACGGATGAGTGGCTGGAGTTACATGGCGATCGCGGTGGTCATGACGATCCAGCGATGGTGGCTGGGGTTGGTCGCATCGGTGGACAACCTGTGGTCATGTTGGGTCAGCAAAAAGGTCGTGACACCAAAGATAATATCGCTCGTAACTTCGGGATGGCTTCCCCCGGTGGCTACCGCAAAGCCCTGCGGTTAATGGAACATGCTAATAAGTTTGGGATGCCGATTTTAACTTTTATTGATACCCCGGCAGCTTGGGCTGGTGTGGAAGCCGAACATCAAGGTCAAGGAGAAGCGATCGCTTACAATTTACGGGAAATGTTCCGCCTAGAAGTACCGATTATTTGTACCGTTATCGGTGAAGGTGGTTCGGGGGGCGCCTTGGGTATTGGTGTGGGCGATCGCGTGCTGATGTTTGAACATGCAGTCTACTCTGTTGCCCCCCCAGAATCCTGTGCTGCTATCCTCTGGAGAGATGCTAGCAAAGCTCCCCAAGCTACAGACGCCTTGAAAATTACCTCCCATGATTTGAAAAATTTGGGTATCTTAGACGAAATTCTCCCTGAACCCTTGGGTGGTGCCCATACAGACCCAATCAAAGCTGCAACCGTTCTTAAGCAAGCACTTTTGCGAAATTTGGAAGACCTCAGCCGTCTCACTAGTTCAGAACGCCGTCAATTGCGTTACGAAAAATTCCGCCAAATGGGTGTGTTCCTCACTTCTGAGTAGCAGAATTTAGCTAAATCAGTAGACGCCTGGCACTTGGCCTTCGCCCAAGTGCCGGGATGAATACGAGGGAGTTGACGAACCAGACCGGAACGAATTGCTTCGCAACAGTGAAGGGGGACGCTCCTTACCACACTTTTAGGAGCAACCCGATAAAGCGCATGGGCGGGTTTATTGCAATTATTCACGGCGATTTTTGAAAAAACCCGCCCAGGCGTGATAACCGTTGCGGAAAAATCTTCGTTTTCACGCGCGAGTAAATAAAAGGTTTGCGTGGGTAGCGTGTAGGTTTTTTCCACAGGAACAGGGAGGAAACGAGCAAACTGGTATACTGGTCCTATTGCTGTAGTCGCCCGCCGGAATGTCTGCAACCATCAGAACCAGCAGCCGTCCGGGAATGTCCCTAACCTGGAGTACGAGACTCAATCCACAGGCGGGAGTTGCACTCATCGGATAGCCCAAAGGCATCGGCGGCATCAAACAAACCATTCAAACTCTGCGGTGGGGCATCACGCGGAGTCTAAACAAAGCTCGTGGAGGCGATAGGGGTTGCCCAGCCGTTGAACCGAGTAGCCGAAATCTTGTCAGCCCGCGCCCTTAC
>JAYKJH010000011.1:0-12117 GCA_035285345.1 Nostocaceae cyanobacterium
ACCGCGTCGCTTAAGGTATTTGCTTCAGGAAGATAGAGTTCATGGGGCGTTTAAGGTCGGTAGAACGTGGGTTATCCCTCTGGTGAACGGATTGCCGGTCATCTCACAGGGTGAAAGTGGTCCGCCCGCGAAATGGAAAACGCCCCCAGCGCCAAAACCCAATTATATTCATGTCAACTCTCAATTGTTTGGCAAGAAAGATAGGAACGGTAACTATGTGCCTGTAATCACCGTCAAAAGCAGAAAATCGAATTTTTATAGTGAGTCTGTTGTGATTCCCGGTCCTTGTAAAGTGGTCTATGATTTCGAGAATCCCAAATATCGAGCTAAATGTTGGATTGAGACGTACCAAGAACCAACATTACTGGGAGAAAAGTTAACTTTTGCTCAAATAGAAGCAATTTTGAAGGAATATGCTTGATTGCAGCGGAAGTCACAAGTGATAATTAGTAATTCCTGGATGTCGGTTTCGTTGAGAAATCCCCTATTTTGATAGCCCAACGTTCCGCAGTAGGTTCATCGGACCCAAGTCTTTGAGCAACTGCATTTGCTGGTTATTTCTCACCAGTAGAGTACCAGCAAATCCGAGGGAGTTTACCGGGATTGACTCATAACTCTCTTGCGATCGCGGTACTATCAACATCCATTCTCTTGTCAGCAAAAGATTGTAAGCCCCAAATTGCATATTGCTGCTATAGCAATTGTCACTGTGCAATTCCACGGCTCGTAGTAAATTATGATAGCTAGAGAGCGTGGTTGATGGGGAGTCAGCACAATTAGAGTCTAGGTATACGAAGGCGTGTTTAAAAGGTAGTCCGGGTATAGTCCCCACTCCCTCTTGAAATTGGGCAGCCCTCAACAGGGGAGCAATCGGTATCTGCTCTACCGAAGGTATGATTGCTAGGGGTACTAGTTGTAAGTGCTTGTGTCGCTGGCTGGCACCAGCTATCTTGCCGCAGTTATAAAATGCTAAACCATCATATTCCGCCATACATGCCCCCAGGGCAGCAAAATCTTCTAAGGTAAGCCAGCTTTGCTGTTCCTCAAAGGCACGGGTGATAATCAACAGGTGATAGTCTACAACGTTGTATTTGTTTAAAAGACACACATGGGTATCGGAAATATCCGCAACCCACAATTCCTGTTCGTAGGGGAGAAACGGATTAAAATCCTGAACACAATTAGCGCTTTGTTTTTCTTGTTTCTGTTTTGCTTCATCCTTGCGAACAAGGTTAGTCAAAATCCGCACCAAGAAACCCACGCCGTCTTGTTCGATAAATTCAAACTCCGTCGGTATTGACTGCAACGCCCCACTAGATAAAGCTTGTTGACTACGCTGTTTGATACTTGTCCACAAAGTACCTGGTTGGAGTAATATTTTCCCTTGGGTAATTGGTTTTTCCTCAAGCATAGAGAGAGTAATTTGTAATTTGTAATTAAGAATTTGAGCCGCTACAGCTATCCTATGAAACGTCTTTATCAGAAGTTATCTGTTTACAAGCTATCTGAGATTGCTGTATCAGAATTATGGTCTGTTTTGAGTATATTCGGTTTTTATTAAAACTTTACATTAAATAATGTATGTAAAATTACGTAGAAGAGTCGGAGTCATCCTTCTCCTTCTCTTCCTCTGGTAACTCTTCTTTGACCCGGCGAATCGGCATATTAGCAATCAAAGCTGTCGCCCGTTGGTTGCTTTCGAGAGAAAATTCTAATCCATCCGTTTCCACTTCCACGTAGCGACAGACGACTTCTAGGATTTCTTTCCGCATTTTTTCTACCATCTGCGGAGTTAAATCAGATCGGTCGTGGGCGATGACCAGTTGTAGACGACGCTTGACCTCTTTGCGGCTGTTGTCAGGAGTGCGAGCAAAAATTCGTTCTAGAAGTTCTACGATCATGGAAGCTTGTGGAAAGGAGAAACCATCATTCTAATGTTTGCCAGAGAAAAACTTGCGGAGGCGGGCGAATAGACCTTCGGGTGCATCCAGGTTGAGAAATTCGACCTTTTCCCCTTCCAATCGACGAGCAATATTGTCAAACGCTAAGCCAGCTAAAGAGGGATTTTCAGATAAAACTAGAGGTTCGCCGCGATTTGTTGAGACAATAACACGCTCATCGTCAGGAACGATGCCAATCAGCGGAATTGAGAGGATTTCCTGCACATCTTCCACGGACATCATATCATTTGCCCGGACCATTGCCGGACGGATGCGGTTGACAATCAACTGAATCCGCTTGACACCCTGTGCTTCCAACAACCCAACTACCCGGTCAGCGTCGCGGACGGCGGCGATTTCTGGAGTAGTAACAATTAAGGCTTCTTTTGCGGGTGCGATCGCATTTTTAAATCCCATTTCAATCCCTGCGGGGCTATCTACAATGACATACTCATATTTTTGAGTCAATGCATTGACTAACAACCTCATCTGGTCGGGACTGACAGATTCTTTGGTGCGGTTTTGGGCTGCAGGTAGCAATACCAGTCCTGGTTGTCGTTTATCTTTCACCAAAGCTTGGTCTAATCGACATTCTCGTCCTAGGACTTCAATCGCCGTGTAGACGACGCGATTTTCTAGCCCTAGGAGCAAATCCAAATTTCTTAAACCAAAATCGGCATCGACTAAAGCTACTTGACGTCCTCTTTTAGCTATAGCCATGCCTAAATTGGCTGTGGTGGTGGTTTTTCCCACCCCTCCTTTACCAGAGGTAACGACAATAATGCGACTCATGTTGGAGACTAGGGACGTTTGGATTAGGGACTAAAGAAGGATAACAGTTAATCACACAGATATGGTCGGTAAGTTATCGGCTTTCACCCTTACCAGGTGGAAGCAATAATAATGGTTCCACATCCTTTCTGCCAACCTGATGCTTGGCAAAATCTACAGCCCTAGTAATCCGAATACCTTCGGGTGCGACGTACGCCACTTCCGGATAAAACTGGGCTGGCGTTTTTTCTGGCGCTCTAGCAACAGCATCTGCAATTCGCAGTTGTGTTGGTTCCATTTGTAGTGCCAATATCAGACACTGACGATTGCCCTTAGCACCCGCATGGGCAATTCCTCGTAGACGACCCCATACCAGAATATCGCCATCTGCCACTACAATACCACCAGGATTCAAATCTCCCAAAATTACGACTGTCCCTGGATGGCGAATTTCTATTCCCGATCGCACTGTCATCTGGAGATAAAGGGTATCCGCTAGGGGTTTAGGGGGAGGTGCGGGGGTTTGATTGAGGGGAGAAACCGGCGGTATCTGTTCTACAGAAAAGCCTGCAGCCGCAGCCGCAACGGCTGTTTGACGGCGGCTGGTAGCGACTGATTTTAACTGTAATTGCGCTTCGGTTAAGGCTTCAGTAATTTCTTGTAATTGCCTAGCATCCAACAAGCGGTCTTGTGCTATCAGATGGACAATAGTGTTAGCTTCCCACAACCGTCCTCCACCCTTGAGACGATACTTTAATTGTTGCCAAATATCTGACCAACTTTCTGCTCCCGGTTGTTGTGATTCTGCGGGCAAAATTAATAACAACCGTCCTGAATCATTTTGCAAGTTAACTTGGATCTTGCTCTCTATCGCCTGCTTTTGTTCTGCACTCAGTAAATCTTCAGGTTCGTTAGTTGCTTGAGGTTCGTTAGTTACTTGAGATTCGCTATTTACTTGAGGTTCTGCAATTACTTCTTGCACATCATTAGCTATTTCTAAATCAGGAAGGGCAGAATCAGAAGTCATGCCAAGAGATTCATCCGCGAAGGAGTAGACTAATCTATCATACTTGCGCTGCGGCTCAGAATTGGAAAGGTGATGTTCATCTGTCATTTTTCCTGAAGGGGTAATGGGTAATGAGTAATGGGTAATGGAATGAAGAAATTATTTACCTAAACTCCGAGAGAATGCTCCCGCCACACCGGAACGGTTGGCGGACAGATGAATCGAGGGCTAAAAACGAGACACCCCTTAACTGAATCAAACCTACGGTTTGACAAGGCGAGGGGTAGTTGAGTTTTTAGCAAAATCCGTGATATCATTACGTCAGTGAGCTTGACGTAACAATGCTGGTATTCGAGGCAAAGCTTGAAGGAACAAACGAGCAGTATCAATCGCTGGACGAGTCGATTAGGACTGCTCGATTTGTTCGCAACGCCTGCCTGAGATACTGGATGGATAACCGGGATATTGGTAGATATGAGTTGAGTGCTTATTGCGCTGTACTCGCTGCCGACGAAAACTTTCCTTGGGTGGGCAAGCTTAATTCTATGGCTCGACAAGCCTCTGCTGAAAGAGCATGGAGTGCAATTGCTAGATTCTTTGATAATTGTAACAAAGGTAAGCCAGGCAAAAAAGGTTATCCACGATTTAAGAAAGAACAAACTCATGGGAGCGTTGAGTATAAAACTAGTGGCTGGAAGCTTTCTAACGACCGTCGATATATCACTTTTAGCGATGGTTTCAAGGCAGGAACCTTCAAAATCTGGGGAACTCGTGACCTGCATTTCTACCAATTCAAACAGTTTAAGAGAGTGCGGGTTGTGCGTCGTGCCGATGGTTATTATTGCCAGTTCTGTATAGACCAAGAACGTATTGAAAAACGAGAACCAACTGGTAAAACCGTTGGTCTTGACCTGGGACTTAACCACTTTTTGACTGATAGCGATGGCAATCAAATTGATAACCCGCGACACCTCCGTAAAAGCGAGAGGTCTTTGAAACGGTTGCAACGTCGTTTTTCCCAGACCAAAAAAGGTTCTAAAAATAGAGCCAAGTTTAGAAATAAACTGGCTTGCAAACACCTCAAAGTAAGTAGGCAGCGTCAAGACTTTGCCATCAAGTTGACAAGGTGCGTAGTCCAGTCTAGCGACTTGGTAGCCTACGAGGATTTGAAGGTGCGGAATATGGTGAGAAACAGACATCTTGCCAAGTCGATTAGTGATGCAGCATGGACTCAGTTTAGGCAATGGGTTGAGTATTTTGGCAAGGTGTTCGGTGTGGTAACTGTCGCAGTACCACCTCATGGAACCAGCCAAAATTGCTCTAATTGTGGTGAGCTTGTTAAAAAGTCGCTGAGTACAAGAACTCATGTTTGCCCTCATTGTGGTCATACCCAGGATCGGGACGGGAACGCTGCGAGAAACATACTTGAGATAGGACTCCGTACTGTGGGGCACACAGGAACGTTAATCGCCTCTGGAGACATCGACCTCTGCGTGGGTGGAGAAATCCCTCCAGGTAAGTCGAGTCGTGGAAACAGGAAGCCCAAGAAGTGATTCTTGGAATCCCCCCCTACACCCGCAAGGGTTAGCGGTGGGAGGATGTCAAATACTGCCCAATGCCCAATGCCCTATTACCTATTACAACCGTGACAATCGATTATAAATCGTTGCCAAGGCGTCAGCATCGCCTACATTACCGGGAAATAGGACTACTGGCAAATGGGGAAATAGGGGATGGTCGGCGGGTGTTCGCACGATTGAACAACCTGCTAAAATTTGACCCAATAGCCGTGCGGAAGTCAATGCTAAACCCGTACTCAAGACATCGTTGGAGGTAATCCCTCCCTTACTGATTAAAAAGCCGATATCGATGGGTAAACCTTGGACAATATCCATCAGGAGTGCTGATACGTGGCCACCAAACTGCAATCTGGTCTGCACGTCTTTAAATGTTAGTTCCTGACGGCTGGTGTAGACTACTGGTGTTTTATTTTGGTCATGAATAGCCTGAACTTGCGCTATTATTTCCTGGAGTAACTTCCCGCGTTCTGCTTGAGGATTTTCCACTAAGCGGGAAACATCGACTTCCACTCCCACTGTTCCGGTTGCTTGTAATAACTTCTCTAACTGTTGGGTGGTTTTTTTGACGTGGGAACCGACAATCACTGCTCCTGGTTTACCATCCCGGACGTATTTTGCCATGTTTTCGGCGGTAATTGGTTGGGGAGGTAATGCGGCTAAAGCTGTTAAAATACTGGCAGCGGAACGACATAGGAAACGTTTCCCCAGACTGGCGGCGCTCTTGATATCTTGAGCAAACTTGTTTAAATCGGCTTGGGTTTCCCCATCGACAGCACAGCATTTATTTGCCCTTAGCTGCATCAGTCTTTCTAAACTACCAGCCCGAATCTCTGGGAGTAAAAATCTTTCTACGTCTTTTTCCTTGATGCGTCCTTGGGTTTTTTCTTGGGCGTACTTGGGTAAGTAGCTGTAATGGTAGCCAAAGACGGAATCACGGGCAAATTCGGTTTCATGGACTGGTGTGGGTACACCGTCGATGATTAAGTAATGCACGCTGTCGCGGGTGATGCGTCCCCCTTCAAAAAATGCTGGAACTAGAAAATGAGCGTCAAACGGTCCTAGTTCTTCAGCAATCACATCGGTTTCAATGGGGTAATGTCCCCGGAGTGTGGAATCCGACCTGCTAACTACGAGAAAATCCTGTATTCCTTCGGCTTCAAGGGCGATTTTCAGGTTGTGACAAACTTCTCTAGTAACCGATGCGGCGGTATCTTTTGGCAGCGCTCTGGTGTTGGTGAGGACGAAGAAAATTGGTGCATCATCCTGCAATCCTAGACGCAGGGTGTCTACATCCCAGCGCATCAGCAGCAAGCAGCTGTGAACTGTTTGGGAGCCTGTAGGGTCATCATCTAGGACAATAATTTTCGGTTTGGTGGTCATACTGATGGTTAATGCAGCCCCTGTAATTTTCGCATTTCTGCTTGGACTTCGATGGCAATCTGCAATGATTGATTTAGCAGTTGACTGTATTGCGTAGCGCGCTCTGTGCTTTGCACAGCAGCGAAGCTATCGCTCACTTCTAAGGCTTGCAAACAAGCCAAGTTATTGATTAACAACTGTTCATTATTAGCAAGTAATTCTTTATTATCACGCAAAATGCGTTCGCATCTCAAAGCCCTAACTAAATCTTCCCGAATCAGTTGCAGTGCGGAAATTACTTTTTCTCTATCGGTTAAACTTGTGCCGCTATTACCTGTGGTTTCTAGTTGGTCATTAATATCAATTGCTTTAATTAGTGCGTGATATTTATCAACTTCGTCCAACAGCATTGTCAGTGCTTGGGGACAAGTTTTGCGCCGCCACAGCCAACGTCCCAATATCACAGCTATGGCAACTGTGATTATCAAAATAATACTAGTAATTACTGATGCTCCTATCAGCGGTCGAATAATAAATAGATGCAGACCAACAGCAATTATTGGTGTCAGGGCAACTACAATTAAACTTTCATTTATCAAAAATGACCAGCGCTTTTGGGAATTTCGCATAATTGAAGGTCGAAATACATCGTCCGGGTCGAACCCTGTCAAGTGTCTTAGTTCTCCCTTGGAAATTTCTAAACCTAATAAATCTGGTTGCACAGATTGATACTCCTGTGGAAGTGCGGGAACATAAGAGTGTTATGCCCCTACTATGGTATTTTATTCGGATTAGCGGCAACGGATTATTCCTCTTTTGTCACTCTCGGAAAGTAATAATCTCAGCCAAATTCTGAAACTTTGATTTCATCGGGGTTTTAGGCTTTATTTCCTAATAAAAACTAAAATTACTAGACAGAAAGTGGAAATTACAGATCCATAAGCCTTTCGGCTACTGCATTCTCCCAAAGTGAAAAAAGAGGGTTATGTAGCGGATGAAACCGATAGGTTATCTGTACATACCGCATCACTTATCCGTGACCTCTGGCTTTGCCGGAGGCTATCCCTTGCCACGGTTGCCACAATTGTCAATTAATTGTTGAATTCCCTGCAATTTTCGATAGATTACTACAGTTATGCGATCTGCGCTCCGCGCAGATCGCGAAGCTATCGCCTGTGTTTGGTGAATAACTGTCCGCCACCCCTGCCATACAACGTAAAATAGCTCTTTGAGGATGTCATAAGCAGTGCCCACCCGAAAAAATTCTCTGCGCTCCAGTAATGAAAACAAAAGATACTTGTAATTCGTATTTTAAGTATTTATATTGAGAAAAAAGCGGGTTTTTATTTTTGATATTCGTGTAAAAATAAACTAAGTATTGAGAATCTTGTAGGGTGGGCAGTTCTGACTCTGACACATGCATGTTTACGACCGTGATGTGTAAAGCCCCCCTTTAGAAAAGGAGGGATACAAGCGAATGGCTGAATTTATTCAGCCGTGATGCGGGTTATTTGGGTGGCGGGTGCTTCCAATCCAATGGTGTTTTAGGTTTTATATAGCAGCGGTAAGAAAATAGTTAAAACTTCCCCTTGATGGGGTCGCTGACGGACAATTAATTTACCACCTATCGCCTGGAATAAATCCTTGGTTGCCGACATATTCAAACTAATAGTACCCGTCTCTGGTTGGAACATCAGCAACTTACCAATAGCTTTGCGGATGGGTGGAGAAAAGAAGGAAGCAGCACCTTTAGCCTTGTCTTGAGCTTGGGGGTCAGTCACCAGTTGTAACTTTAACTGGTCGCCTGCAGGAATTACTTGCACTTCTATATGACTACCGGCGGGTAAGCTCCGGGTAAAGTTCTCCATCAAGCCAGTAAGTACCCGCTCCAACAGTTGAGGGTTGCTGACCACACTGGGTAATCGGGGGGGAACAACCACATCTAAGGTTAAGCTCCGGCGACTAGCTGCTTCTTGCCAACGGGGAATACTCTGCTGTAATACTTGATCAAGAGACATCGCTGTCAAATAAGTAGAAGCATTGCTTACCGACTTCGAGGTTTCCAGTTCCGCCGCTCGTAAGAGTAGCTCCATGCGGTCAATTTGGTCGGTACATTCGCTGTCGATAGTTTTTAAGCGCTTGATAACTTCACTGGGTAAGTCGCGCCGTTTTAGCAACAAGCGCGTCAAGGTGCGTATCGTCGCTAACGGTGTGCGGACTTCGTGAGCAAAGGCTTGGAGCAACTCAACATCACTACGGGGTGCCGGTTCCACATTAGGGGAATTAGGTAGGGGACAGGAGGGATGGCAGACGGAGGATTTCTCCTTTGTCTGCCTTGTCCTTCTTGTCCCTGTTGTCTCCTCCACTGGCTGAGATAATTTCCCTAGCAGCAAGCGGCTAAACCGCATCACTGTGCGGTAATTGGGTGGTACCGGGTAATACTGGGTTACTAAAGCGTCCAAGTCGGCGGTAAAATCGGGGTTGATTAGCACCACCCGTGGACGCAGGGTTTGCCAAGCTTCCTCAACCACTTCCGGCTCAAAGGAGAAGGTAAACTTTTTTGCACCGTTGTGGTCTTCTCCTAAAACCAAAATCAAAGCAAATTTCGCCGTTAATACTAAACAAAATTGCTCTGCCGCTACAGGATCACCAGGTAGTAAGGGTATGACTGAATCTATAGGGGTGATTTCAGCTATTGGTATATCAGTAGCTGGCATTTCAAACGGCATTAGCGCCAAGGGATTAAATCGCTGCGCCGTAAATGTTACTGTCTCCAAGCTGCTAATTAATCCTGGATGACTGAAAACCGGCACAGGACCTGCTAAAACTAAGCCTTGGTTTGTCTGGGGGTTTGTTGGATTTACAGTTTCCAGTAGCAACTGTTCTGTGGCGGCGATCGCCAACCGCCATTCTCGTTCTGCTTGCCAGTGATTTGGGGTAGTTCCATTTCCCGGAAGAAATTCCCATCCTCCTAACCCGTCACCGCCATTGGGATAGTCAGCCGGGAGCGGTTGACTCCTGGTTACAACTTCTAAAATACTTGGGAAAATGAGTTGGTACACCCGTATCACCCCTTGATGTGCTAGCAACTCGCAGTGTTTGTATACTCTTACTAATTAGAGGTTACAGGCATTAGTTTACTTGTGACAGCGGTAGAACCGAACGTATTTGTCGCAATTTCCCCTGTCATAGCGACTGGGGGTAGGGAGTATGGATTGTCCTTTACTTACTGATGCGATCGCAACTGCAAATCCCCAGTTCAAAAATTTTTTATTTATTATTTTTAATTTAATGTTTATAATTATAGCTAATTTTTTATATAGTCAGGACTGACGCACAGGTGATGTATTTCCCTGATTGCGACATTCGTAGCGAGTGCGTAAGTCCTCATAGTATGCCGTATTTAGTTATATAAAAATTTTTTAATAGTAATCGGTTTATGATAGAGTTTCCTAAACTTACTCTAATTATCGATTACCCAGTATGATGAGTGTTATTTTTACTATGATTGATTATTTAGCTACTAATTATTTAGCTAGATATTCCACTGATAACAATTAACCTATGACTATAAATAGTAATCCCTGGCAAGCTTTATATCCTGAATTTTGATATCAAATTAGCTACTGATATATTTAGTAATTGGTATTTTTATTGACTTTATATAGAGGCTAAAAATATAGAATTGATAAAGCAAATTAATTTTGCACCAATTCCAAAAATGTCGAGTAAGATTGGAGAAGTGCAGCTAGAAGATAAATCCCCAAATCCAGCTTCTAATAGCTGTACCTTATCCCGTTAGTAACGCGAGTGCTGTTTACCGTACCAACTCCCTGGCAGGTTTCAAGTTTATTTAACAATTTGCTCCTCTTTGCACAAAGCTGAATTAATCGCCAACACTAGTTTAAAGTGGAGATAAAAAAATGAGAAAGCTAATTCCCTTTTTAGTTAGTGGAATTTTAATTGTCGGCGTAGGTGCTTGCGGAAAACAAGACCAAGCGGGAACACAAAATCCTGGTACTACAAATGAAGCGACCGCACCAGCACCAGCACAAGAAGCGGCTCAGACATCCCCGGAAGTAGCAACAACACCGGGTGTGGGAACTACTCCGGAGGTGTCAACAACACCGGGTAGCGAAGTACCTACTGCCACCGGAACCCCTAGCGAAACCACAACTACAGCCACTGATTTACCTGCCAAAATTACCAGCAAACTGGTAGAAAAGTTGCCCAATAGTATCTTAGCTGTGGAAGCGAAAGATGGTGCTATCACTGTGACGGGAACCGTACCTAATGCAGAACAGAAGAAGCAAATTGAACCTTTGGTAAAACAAGTTAAGGGTGTCAAAACAGTGAAAGTGGACGTAAAAGTCGAACCAGCGAAAACACCTGCTAATTAAAATTTTTGTTCCAATTTGTCAAACCAATCAATTTTCTGTTTTCACCTCTACCAAAATAACTGTTAATAGTCTGTTGCTAAATTAACAGTGACAGACTATTTTTTAACTTACAGCAGTTTTCAGGTGAATAGACCATATTGTGCAAACCTACCCCAAGCATCATAGGTTGTAAATGTGGTCAACTTCAACCTTTGAACTGTGGGCGTGCATAGTCGTAACACTGACTTCGACACCACTTTTGGCTGCAAAACGAGAGCATACTTCATGAACTACCAGCCCTTACTTCGTTGAAGGACTGGTTTCTACATCCAGTCCATGAAGGGTAGATTTTTGACGTTTCGCACGACCTAGTTGCTTCATGCTTCCAGCTTGCTTACGCTTACTGGTGCTTGAAGTAGAGCTAAAATCATCTACGTCTTTGAGGCTAGTTCCTAACCCCAGTAGATTGAGATGCCAAAGCAACATCACTTCTGCGGAGGCGATATCACGCTGTTGAGTATATTCGCAGTTGTTACAAACGTGAGTTCTTTGGTCTAAACTTTTCTTTTCTTGATATCCACATTTGGGACAAGTTTGAGATGGTTTCACTTTGGGAGTAGGAACTTCTACAAACAGACCATCAATATCAGCTAATTTGGCTTTTAGAGCATCGTTTATCATGCCCATACCAACATCAAGAATTGATTTGTTTAGACCAGCTTTTTGCTTTTTGCGTTTACCCTTGTTTGCTTTGGCACTTATGTTTTTGACTTCTAGTTTTTCAGTCACTACCGTGCTGTTACCGCTAATTATCCGTGTAGTTTCCTGGTGAACAAAGTTCTGTCTTTGATTAGCAACTTTACGAGTCAATTTACTAATCCGTTTTTGAACTTGTTTCCACCTTCTAGAAGCGCGAACTGGGCGGTGTCGGTTTCCGTCCCGCCCTAGTTCGTAAGAAGCCTTTATTTTCTTTTTGAAGTTTGGTGAGCGTTTACGACGTTTCCCTTTACTCAAATGTTTGATTTTATGTTCCGTCTGCCTCAAGAATCTTGGTGCAGGAACTAAACCATTTTCTTTGCCAT
>JAYKJH010000012.1:0-28545 GCA_035285345.1 Nostocaceae cyanobacterium
GTCTGGTATCGTCCTGGGTCTGATTGTCGTCACCCTCGCAGGACTTTTCTACGCTGCTTACAAGCAATACAAGCGTCCCAACCAACTGGGTATGTAACAGAGTGCTGAGTTCTGAGTCCTGTAGGGGCGGGTTTAAGACGCTCTGAGCTTTGAGTGTGGAATTAATCAAATTAATTATTCATCACTCCACGCAATAATTCTTAACTCAGGACTCAGGACTCTGTAGGGGCGGATTTAACCAGATATCCTGTCTGTAGACAAATTAGTTGGGTGAACCCACCCCTACTCTTAAGCACTATTTTGGTAAAAAGTCAATGCTGTATTACCATAAACTTTCTGGCGGCAAATTTCCCAACCGGGAATTATAATCGGCTGACCGCTATCCGGACTGTGTTCAACTGCTATTTCCCCGTTCGCGTCGAGTAGTTGATAACTTGCCACTGCTTCTAATACTGGCTGATATAGACCACTGCTGTAGGGAGGGTCAAAGTAAATACGGTCAAAGGTTTTGCCGACGAGGGTTTTTAACTTCTGGACTACATCACCACGCATGAGTTGAAATTCCTGCTCTGGCTGAGCTATATTTTGCCAGTTTTCTTGGATAATTGCACAAGCACGGGGAGATTGTTCAATTCCTACTACTAAGCTCGCTCCTCTACACAATGCTTCTGCACCCATAGAACCGCTACCAGTACATAAATCCAGCCAGAGACAACCCTCAATTGCCGATTGCCAAATGTTAAACACCGCTTCCCGTACCCGCCCAGTCGTCGGTCTTGTATCAATTCCTGGTAATGTTTTTAACTTTCTATTTCCGCAAATTCTCAGAGACATTAGTCATGAGCCAAATTATGCTGTTACCTTAGTTTGTACCTGGGCTACAAAATTAGACAAAATTTGCAGTCCGGTGCTGGAGGATTTTTCTGGATGAAATTGGACTGCCATCATGTTTTTAGTAGCTATGGCGGCGGTTACTGTTTGACTTCCGTGGGTGACGGTGGCTGCACGTACTTTGGGGTCAACTGGATCGACGTAGTAAGAATGGACAAAATACACCCAAGACTCAGGGGGTAAATTCTGCCACAGTGGACAGTTAGGTTGGGTTAGTTCCAGTTGATTCCAACCCATGTGGGGGATAGTAATCCCTGGTTCCGGGTAAAAGCGCCTGACTATACCCTTTACAATTCCCAGTCCTGGTTCTTTACCTTCACAAGAAGACTCGAACAAAATTTGCAGTCCCAAACAAATTCCGAGAAAGGGCTTACCTGATGCGATCGCCTGCTTGATTGGTTCCTCTAAACCCCTTGAGCGCAGGTGTTGGACTGCTGGATCAAATGCCCCCACTCCTGGCAATAATATGGCATCTGCGCGTTCTAGCTCCGTTGGAGAATCGGTAATCTGGGGTATTGCTCCGGCTTTTTCTAAACCTTTGCAGACTGAGTGCAAATTCCCCATGTCGTAGTCTACGACCGCAATTACTGACATTTACCTGTTTCCTTTGGATTAGTCATGGAGGCAGTTCCATTTTAAGTTAAAAAATATTCTATGAACAAGAAAACATTATTAACATCCTTTGACATCTGGCTCCCACATCAAAAATCCAATGCTTCTGATGATTTATTAGAGGAAGTTGGTAATCTGACGTGCATTGCTAATTCTCTAACTTTTTTGCGGCAACTGCCTGTAGATGTGCAACTTGCTAGTCAGCAGGTGATTGATAAAATTAACAAATTTCACCCACAAAATATCATCTGTTGTGGTATGTCAGAAAAACGTACCAAGTTAAGTGTAGAATCCAATGCAACTTGTGGTGAAAAAGTATTACATACAACAGTTGATTTAACAGAATTAGTTTCTGATGCCAAAGCAATTGAAATTAGCCACGACTGCGGTAAATTCGTCTGCGAAGGAGTGTATTATTCTGTTTTAGATTACCTGCAACGACAGCAAATAACATCCCGTTGCATCTTTGTCCACGTGCCGGTTTTAAATGAAGAAAATTGGGCAGGAATTATGGCAGATTTTTTATTGATTATGCAGAGATTGGGTAATGGGTAATGGGTAATGGATAATTCCTCCTAGTCCCCAGTCCCCAGTCTTTGCCGTGTAAAACATCTGGAATTCATGTTGCCATTTTTGCCAATTTTCACCATTGCTCAAGTACCTGCACCGACACCTGTGGAAGTGTTGCAACCGCAACAAGTGCGTCCCCTACCAGGACAGTTAGACACGGTGCCGGTTTTTAACAGTAACAGTCCGGAACTGGTGCTAAAGGAGGGTATTCTACTGTCCACATTTCCCAGTGAAGGCAAGCAATCGCCCCAAGCGCACTTGAATTTCCCCTTCCAGGGGCGATTTGATATCTTTGCTCACCACGTCGCTAGGTCGCCGGAACCAGGGGATTTACGCACTCTCTACCAGGGTATTATCGTCCACAATCCCGGTAATCGACCAGTGCAGATAGATATCCTCCAAGCTGCTAGTTATCTCAGCCAGCCAGATGCACCGTTTATTGAGCTAGAACCAGTGCTGGATAACACTACGGGTATGGTGTTTGCGGGTCCTGGTTCGCGGGTAATGAGTGAGGTGCTACGGGGAATGCGGCAAAATATTTTTCCTTCCCAATTAGTAATTCCACCGGGGGAGAGCCAGATGATAATGAATTTGCCGATTCCCGTGGCTACGCTGACACCACCACTCAACGGACGGTCAACTTTGATGCGTCTGCGGAGTAATGGCAGGGTTTATATGGCTAGTTTGGCAATGTTTGCACCCCGTGATGCCAATGGTATGGAAAGGGCGCCAACGCTTGCAGAATGGGAAAACTTGCTCGATAAGGGTAAGTTATCTGAACAACGCGATCGCACCCCCACACCCATACAACAAACAAGTAAAGTAGTTTACGGACGAGTAGCGGGAGTTGCTCAGGGTTCTCAGTGGACAGCGCAGCTAGTGGATAACCCTAGAACTCAGGTATTAAATATACCCCAACCCGGTCAAGCTTTTTCCTATGGTTTAAGCACCCTACATGTAGGAAGGTTGGGAACTGGGCAAAATCAAAGTGCTAGGATGCTAGTGCGTTACCCAGATACAGCCTATGAAGCTCATGGTAACTATGGTATTCATTACAACCTCAGTTTGCCGCTAGTTAACAACACTCCTCAACCGCAAACTGTGGCTGTGACCATTCAAACCCCTATCAAGGAAGACCAACTGAGTAAACCAGGACTGCGCTTTTTTAACCCACCCCAAAGACAAGTTTTCTTCCGGGGTACAGTGCGCTTCCGTTACAATGATGACCAAAATCAACCGCAGACAAGGTTTGTGCATTTGGTGCAAAGACGGGGACAGCAGGGTGAACCTTTGGTATTGCTCTCCATGAAACCGGGGGAACGCAGATTGCTAGAAGTAGACTTTCTCTATCCACCAGATGCGACACCACCCCAAGTATTAACAGTTAGAACTTTGGTGTCTAGTCAAGGTAACTAATCACAGATAAACATAGATAAATTATCTGTGTTTCTAAAATATTTATTTACAAGGAACTGGCTAAACCAGTCCCTTATCAAATTTTTATGACAATTAATCAGCTTAATTGCTAACCATTTGCTATAATCCCGGCGTGTTTAATAAAAACATACCAATCACTAGAGAAGCCTTTAAGCTCAGCATCTTTGAGGGAGAATTTTACATGACTGTCTTCAATCGGCAATCTCACAGTGTTATTAACATCAGGAGTATTGGTTAATAGTACTAGTTCAGTACCAGCAGGAATAGTCTGTTTTGACTGCTCATTTAGTACATTAGCGTCAACTGGTCTACGTTTGATAATTGTGTCCACATTAAAAACTATTTTCAAGAAACCTTGTTGATTACCTATAGTGGATTTATCAACAATAATTCTGACTGCATTTTTTTCTGTTTGTTTAGCAACCATAGCTTCAATTGTAGTTACCGGAGTAAAAGCAGATTCAATAACTTTTACATGTTTTGCGAAAACAAACCAACTATTAAAGCTCTTAAATTGCATGTTTCTCAAACTGAGTCTGTAGTGATCTGGGTTGCTTGCAGGTATGCTATAAGCCTGAAGCACAAGTTCAGTACCCACAGGAATCCGCTGTAGCTGATTGCTAGGTAGTTGGGATGATTGCAGTGGTTGTTGCTTGAGAGCAGTATCTTGTGTAAACAGCAGTCGGCTGAAAGATGTCATATGATGGCTGCGACCTTAAATAAGCTTGCTAAGGTATGATTCAATTTGTACAGCGACGATTCCAGACTCGGTGAGCAAATATTGCGTAATTCCACAATTAAACCTTATATGGAGACGTTCCAGTGGAACGTCTCTAGTCATCAGTTTACTTCATTTTAAAGCCCTTAGCAGGCTGCTTTTGTGCTTTACTCTTTGGCTTTGATTTGTTAACTTCTGCAATAGCCTCTTGAAATAAGTCATGCAGATGTATGGGTACGCTAGCAATTTCTGGTAATTCTGGTTCAAGGGGTTTGGAGAATTCTGCTAAAAGTTCATCCAAGTCTTTTTCTAAGCTAAAATCTGGTCGTTGTAGGTGTGTTTGCAAGACTTTTTCTAACTGTGTGGGATACTTTTGGGCTAAACGACGCCAAATAAAGGCATTTATATTTTTGTCTTCCAAGTAATGGCGAATAAGTTTTTCTGCCCCTTCAATGCTTTGCCAATCTTCATCTGCTAAAATCGTGTTTATCTTGGCGTAGGTTGGTAAAAACATCTGTCCCCAACGCGGATGAGAAATGGCTGTTACCTGCTCAGCTTTTTTGAGTTCCGCAGGTAAATCAACCTTGGGCATAACCATTTTTCCAGTAGCGGTTTTGGCATTAAATAATTGCGAAACTGCTTGCGAATCTGCACCACTCTCAACTGCGGCTGCTGTGATTTCTGCTTCGGAAACTCCAGCTTCTTCCGCCATTTCTGCTAAGGATTTAGAAGTATCAATGCCTGCGGATTCTAGGCTTTTCTGGGTGAGAATTTCCTGAAATTCAGCTATTTTTTTGTTGAGTTCATATCCTGACATTGTTACTTCATCGCTACCAAAAAATTCAACAAAATGCTGATGATATTTTTCTACTGACTCCCAAGCTGCTTCTAGCAAATCAGGTGCATCGCTGTAAAGATGATTTTTGAAGTTATCTTTGAAGTTACCAATAGCTACTGCTAGTTTTGGTTTTCCCAATTTTCCCATCAGGGTTCGGGAACTAGAAAATATCCAGTAGTTATCGGTGAGGGGAGAAATGCGCGTTAATAAAATTTCTCCCTCTTTAAACCGAGACATTTCCTGTTGTGTTTGGGCATTGTTTGGCTTGACAATGTAGTGTTTTGCTGTCAGCCAATTCATTAATTCAAAGCCATCAGGTAAGATTTTACTAATGGCAAATAAGCCAATAAAACTTCGATGCCAACTGTTAATTAGTTGGCGTTCATTGTCTGATAAGTCTGGGTGGCTGTCAACAAACAAATCCAGCGGTGTCTTGTCTGCAACTTTACCATCTGTAACAAAACTCTCGATAATCAAATCCTGCGGTATCCCAGGACGAGACTTTTGCGCCGCGTAGGTTTCTAGTGCAGCTGCTAGTTCACCGACCGCATCCAGAACAAAATCGGTTATGGCTTGTTTGAGGGCGTGGGAGCGCTCTAGTATAGCATCCACAAGCTTATTTTTCGTTACAACATAGTAGTTTACTGGTTCTGTAAGCATATCAACATCTAGCAATAGCTAGATTTTTTGGGGTGGGGTGAATGGTGAAGTGAGAGCGATCGCATCATCGACGAACTGAGATCACCCCTGAGAGGGACTAATTTGTGATTATATTCACAACTAGATATGATGAAGTCTGCAATCAAAGCTGTGAGGAAGTTGACTATGCCCTTCGTCAATGGCACGATGATGCAATATTTCCACTGGTACATCCCCAATGATGGAAATTTGTGGAACCAACTCCAGGACAATGCCAAACACCTCGCTGATGCAGGCTTCACTGCCCTATGGCTACCTCCTGCATCCAAAGGTACGGGGGGCGGTTACGATGTGGGGTATGGTATTTACGACTTATTTGATTTGGGTGAGTTCGACCAAAAAGGCAAAGTACGTACTAAGTACGGCACTCGCGACCAGTACCAGGCTGCCATCAAGGCTGCACAAAGTGCAGGTATCCAAATTTATGCCGATGTTGTCTTCAACCACAAGGACGGTGGGGACGAAACTGAGAGAATTACAGCCATTCCCTTTGCTCGCGATAACCGCCTTCAACAATTAGGACCACCGCAAGAAATTGAAGTCTACACTAAATTTAACTTCCCCGGACGTGGCGATAAATACTCCAGTATGAAGTGGAATCACTGGCAGTTTGATTCCGTTAACCACAACATGCTAGCGCCTGGGGATAGTATTGTATACCTGTTTGAAGGGCAAAGCTTTGAAAAGTTTGTTGATTTAGAGAAGGGTAATTACGACTTCCTCCTAGCTTGTGACCTAGACATGGATAACTTACAAGTACAGGGGGAACTCAAGTACTGGGGTGAGTGGTTTGTTGATTCCACTGGTGTAAATGGCTTCCGACTAGATGCTATCAAGCACATTCCTACCTGGTTTTTCGCACAATGGCTAGACCACGTGCGTCACTACGCTGAACGACCCCTATTCTGTGTTGGGGAATACTGGTCACACAATGTTGAGACTTTGCACTGGTATTTGGGTGAAACTGGTGGGCGGATGTCCCTGTTTGATGTACCCTTACAAAACAACTTCCATCGTGCTAGTCGCCAAGGCTCGTCCTACGACATGCGGAAAATCTTTGACGGTACTCTAGCGCAACAACAGCCTGCTTTAGCAGTAACGTTTGTTGAGAATCACGATACTCAACCCTGTCAAGCTTTGGAGTCTCCTGTAGAACCCTGGTTTAAACCTTTAGCGTACGCCTTGATTTTGCTACGTCGGGAAGGCTATCCCTGTGTCTTCTATCCTGATTACTATGGTGCCGAATATCCCAACTGTCGCGGTGGGTATCCGGTGATGCTCTATTCCCACCGCTTTTTGATTGACAAGTTTCTCCAAGCTCGAAAAGACTACGCCTATGGTGAACAGTACACCTATTTTGACCACCCCAACACCATCGGTTGGACGCGCTTGGGTGACAGTGAACATCCCAAAGCCTTAGCGGTATTAATCAGTAATGGTGCTGATGGTTCTAAGTGGATGGAGGTTGGTAAACGTAACGCTAAATTCTATGATATTACTGAACATGTAAGTGAGGCTGTGTACACCAACTCCGATGGTTGGGGTGAGTTTAGATGTAAGGGTGGTTCGGTGTCTGTGTGGGTTGAGTTATAAACGACAGGGATTGTGAACACAGATGAAACCTTTAAGTAACAAAGGATTTACTCAATTTATCACTGCTGTTGCTTTATTTGCTCCCCTCTTGGTTGCGGTTCCCGTTTATGCGGAAAATCCGGCACATGTGAAGCAGTTACAAGATACAAATAAATGTCCTCGATGTGACTTAAGCCGTGCTAACTTAAGTCGGGCAAATTTGGTACGGGCTGATTTACGAGATGCTAAGTTGAATCGTACAGACTTAAGCGGTGCTGATTTGAGTGGTGCTGACTTGAGTCGTGCTGAACTCAGAGATGCTAAGCTGTTTCGTACTAACCTGTTCCGCGCTGACCTGGGAAGCGCCAATCTCAGCAGTGCTGACTTGAGTGGTGCTGACTTGCGGGGTACTGATTTAAGAAACGCCAACCTCAGCAGTGCTGATTTGAGTAATGCCGACTTGGGTGGTGCTAGTTTGAGTGGTGTGAGTCTGAGTAACGCTAACCTGCGGGGTGTGCGTCTTGATAATGTCAACCTGAATGGTGTTAACCTGAGTGGGGTAAACCTGAGTGATGTTGATTTAAGAAATGTCAACTTCCGGGGTGTTTCCCTCAGTGGGGTCAACCTCAGTCGCGCTAACTTGGATCGGTTTGACTTGCGCGGGATAAACTTGCAAAATGCTAATCTGAGTTTTGCTAACCTGCGGGATGCGGATTTAAGTGACGCTAAACTCCGGGGTGCGGACTTAACTAATGCTAACCTGGATGATGCTGACTTGCGCGGTGCAGATTTGGTGGGAGTACGACTCAATGGCACCAGGTTAAATAATGCAGACTTGCGCGGTGCGAACTTGGATGTTGATAAGATACCTAGTGATAATTTTCGCGCCGATGCTGCTGATTTTAGCAGGTGGGGAGACACTCGCTACAGACGCCGTGATTATCGAAGTGCTGTTGAATATTACAGCCGTGCAATTCAAGTAAATCCCAGATTTGCGGAAGCTTACGCTAGTCGAGGAATTGCCTACAGTCAATTAAAAGATTATCAAGCCGCTGTTACTGATTACAACAAAGCTTTAGAAATTGACCCCAATAATGCTACAGCATATACTAATCGGGGCATTACACGTATCGCTCAAGAAGATTATCAAAATGCCTTAGCTGATTTTGAGCAAGGAATTCGCGTTAATCCTAATAATGCTGAAGCATACAATGGTAGAGCAACAATTCGCCGCATCGAGAAAGATTATGCTGCCGTAATTACCGATGCTTCCCAAGCGATTAGGATTAATTCTAAATATGCAGACGCCTACAATAACCGAGGATTAGCGCGTTATTTTCTCAAAGATTATCAAGGGGCAATTAAAGATTTTGATGAAGCGCTTGATAATTATAATAATTTCGCTCAGGCTTATTATAACCGAGGACTTGCCAAGGTGGCTATCGGCGAACATCGGGAAGCATCGAAAGATTTTGATAAGGCAATTGACATTGATGATAATTATATTGATGCCTACTTTCAACGCGGTTTAGCTCGATTTAATCGGAAGAAATATGAGGATGCGGTGAAAGATTATAATCGCGTGATTCGCCGCAAGCCAAATCATGCCGAAGCCTATGAAAATATGGGTAATGCTTATCTAATGTTGAAGAAGAGAAGCGAAGCTAAGCAAGCATTTGAACAAGCAGCGCAAATATATTCCCAAAGACAGGATGGTGCTGGAGTCCAGAGAGTTCAAGAATTGCTGGCGGGACTCTAAGTTAGATTTTAGATTGGGGATTGGTAGAGACGGAAAATTTTATGTCTCTAAATTTTCTTTATCTAGACATAGTTGTGGAAATTAAACGTCTATTATCAATAATCATTGTAGAAACGCGAATTTTTGTCTCTCTACATTATTTGAAACTTCTATTTATTCTGTATTTTGTGTGTTTGGAGTTGTTTTTTAAGTCAGATAGGAACCCGGTTTGATTTATGAAAAAATTTAAGTATTGTAGGGTGTGTTAGACGGAACGTCTAACACACCAAAGCCTTGAAAAATGGTGCGTTAGCGAAGCGCGTAACGCACCCTACGTATTTTGGCAAAAAGCAAACAAATATGATTAATATATACGCATTCACCCACAAGGTTGGTTGTATGATGTCACTCCACACACCCAAAAATTAATTTCCTGATCCACTCATGGCAGATACGGGTGAAAATGCAATATTAGAGAATATAAACATTTCTGGGCATCCTATGAAAAATCTATTATTTGCTACTAGTGTAGTTTTAACCTCTCTCAGTTTTGCAGCAACTGCGACAGCAGCAAACCCAGACCATGTGAAACGCTTGCAGGAAACCAAGGAATGTCCTCGTTGTGACCTCAGTGGTGCTGATTTGCGAGGGGCGAATTTAAGTTTTGCCATTTTGGCTGATGCTGACCTCAGAGGCGCTAAGCTGCAAGGGGCAAATTTGAGCAATGCTGACCTTACCCGTGCCAACCTTAGTCAAGCGGATTTGACTGGTGCTAACCTCACTCAAGCTTACTTGACCAATGCCAACTTGGATAGAACAAAGTTAATTAGCGCCGTACTAGATAATACAAAAGGAGTGCCGATAATTACTTCACCCTTATCACCGATAGGATCATTGCCACGACCATTAAAGCCATTGCCCATATTACCACCACCTCGACTGTCATTACCAGCACCACCACCATTATCAATTCCGCCAGCCCTACCACGAGCTGTACCATTACCGACAGTCAGAGCAATCCCCCGCATTCAGCCATTACCATCGGCACGACCAGCGCCAGTGCAAAAAAACCCAGCACGGAACATCCCTAACCAGAAACCAACTAACCTCTATCCACCCACAGTCATACAAGCATTTATGACTGGGTGTAAAAAAAGTGGTCGAACCAATGTAGCAAGTATGGATATGGAGCAGATGTGTGGCTGTTCCATTAATCGGTTTCAGCAAGAGTATACCTTGGATGAGTTTTTGCAGATTTCTCTCCAGTTAACAGAAGGTAAACAACCACCTGATGGCTTCATGCGAATAGCACTTGAGTGTGCAATGCAGCAATTGCAACAAAGTGATAAACCTGTATCTCAGGAATCACAGTAATTTAAGGACAGTACCTAAGTATTGTTAGCTAATAAGGTAAATATTTAGCTACTAAGATTAAAGGTGAAATAGACAGACAAAAAATATCCTTTGCATCAAGGCGCGATAAGCGAAGCTTAACGCCTAAAGGCGTATCGCTCCTGTGAAGACTTGTAGTAAAGCTTGCTATTGGGGCGAGAATACATCGCCCCAAACTCTGGACTGGTTGCCAGATAATAATCCGTCATTCATGTCACCCCTAAGACAGTCCCTTTTGCAAAACTCGTTATGATATAAAAGTCTAGAAATCTTAAAAATTATTTATCAATGCTGGTTTCCTCCACTGGCTTGTCCAAGGTCAAATACACAGTTAAAGAAAAAATTTTCTTCGGTAATGAACCAACTGCCGAATTATTGGCAATTCTGAGTGTCTACTTTGTTCAAGGCATTTTAGGGTTAGCGCGTCTTGCTGTCAGCTTTTTTCTTAAAGATGAACTGGGGCTAAGTCCAGCCCAGGTTTCTGCGATGCTTGGGATTGTCATCCTCCCCTGGATGGTCAAGCCGTTATATGGGTTCATTTCCGATGCGTTCCCCATCTTCGGGTATCGACGGCGACCTTACCTCGTGTTAGCTGGGCTAGTAGGGGCTGTTTCCTGGGTGTGTTTATCAACAATTGTTCACACTAGTTGGGCTGCGACTCTGGTAATTTCCCTCCATTCTCTGTCTATCGCCGTCAGCGATGTGATTGTTGACTCGCTAGTAGTCGAAAGGGCAAGAAAAGAATCCCAAGCAGATGCCGGTTCACTGCAATCAATCTGTTGGAGTGCTTCTGCATTAGGGGGGTTAATAACTGCATATCTCAGCGGTTGGTTATTAGAACATTTAACTACACGCACCGTATTTCTGATTACTGCATCTTTTCCGCTACTCGTCTCATTTGTAGCTTTGTTTATCTCGGAATACCCTGTTGACAAAACTAGGGCTGATAAGGGGAATAACCCTGAATACACGACAGTTAGACACCAACTAAGGCAACTCCGCAAAGCTTTTACCCAAAAGTCTATTTGGCTACCAACAGCCTTTATATTTATCTGGTTAGCTACACCTAGCTCTGACTCGGCGTTTTTCTTCTTCACCACCAACGAACTGCACTTTCAACCGGAATTTTTAGGGAGAGTCCGCTTAGTAACGAGCATTGCTTCCTTGGTGGGTATCTGGATTTTCCAGCGCTTCCTTAAAGCTGTCCCCTTCCGGGTCATCTTAGGTTGGAGTACGGTATTTTCCGCAGCTTTGGGGATGACTACACTGCTGCTGGTAACTCATGCTAACCGGGCTTTAGGGATTGATGACCATTGGTTCAGTCTGGGTGATAGCCTCATCCTCACCGTCATGGGACAAATCGCCCACATGCCAGTGTTGGTACTTGCAGCTCGGTTGTGTCCGCCGGGAGTCGAAGCTACACTATTTGCCTTGTTGATGTCAGTCCATAATCTTGGGGCATTAGTTTCCTACGAGTTGGGAGCATTAATGATGCATTGGTTGCACATCACTGAGACTAACTTTGATTACCTGTGGCTGTTGGTAGTGATTGCTAACCTCTCCACCCTATTACCACTACCATTCCTCAATTGGCTACCAGCCGCTAACTCTGAAACATCGAGATTCCAAGCATCACCCGTCAGAGAGGAAGAACCTTTGTTATCTGACCTGATGTCATAAGAATTATTTCGCGCCAAGGCGCAAAGGACGCAAAGAAAACAAGAGCGCCTTTGGGTCTTTGCGCGCAACAAAATTACCACTAATCCCAGGTTAATTATGCAGATTAACGAACGTGCTTCTACAGTTACAGCCAAATCTTATACTCGCGGAGATTGGCAGGGGGGTTACAAATCCCTCAAAGAAGAATTTGATTATTGGATTGATGATATCGAGGGGGAAATACCCCCCGATTTACAAGGGACTCTGTTTAGAAATGGTCCGGGTTTGTTGGATGTAAATGGTCAATCAATTCACCATCCTTTTGATGGCGATGGGATGATTAGCCGGATTACATTTAAGCATGGTGGCGCTCATTTCCGTAACAGATTTGTCCGCACTGATGGTTATTTAGCAGAACAAAAAGCCGGTAAAATTCTCTATCGTGGCGTATTTGGAACGCAAAAAGCTGGCGGGTTGCTGGCTAATTTATTGGACTTTAAATTAAAAAATATCGCCAATACAAACGTTATTTATTGGGGTGGGAAATTATTAGCATTGTGGGAAGGTGCAGAACCCCATTGCCTTGACCCACAAACCTTAGAAACCCTGGGTAAAGAATATTTTGAAGGGGTTTTATCATCGGGAGAAGCATTTTCTGCTCATCCCAGATTTGACCCTAAGAGTTATTTTGATGGTGGTGCCCCTTGCTTGGTGAATTTTTCCATAAAGCCTGGTTTATCCACTACCATTACGATTTTTGAATTAAATTTAGCAGGGAAAGTAATCCGCCAGCACAGCCATAATGTTCCTGGCTTTGCTTTTATCCACGACTTCGTTATTACTCCCAATTACTGCATCTTCTTCCAAAATCCCGTAACTTTCAATCCTATACCTTTTGCTTTGGGAATCCGGGGTGCAGGGGAATGTATTAAATTCAATCCCAAGCAGCGGACAAAGATTATTATCATCCCTCGTGATAAGTCGAGAAATTTAGAAATTTTGGAAACAGATGCTGGTTTTGTCTTTCACCATGCTAATGCTTTCGAGGTGGGTGAAGAGATTTGTATTGATTCTATTTGTTATGAATCTCTCCCAGAGGTAGAACCAGAAAGCGATTTTCGCCAAGTAGATTTTGAAGCTTTATCCCCTGGAAAATTGTGGCGGTTCCATCTTAACCTTAAAGATAAAACAGTACAGCAAAAGTTGATTGTCAGCAGATGCTGTGAGTTTCCATCTCTACATCCGCAAAATCTCGGTCGTCACTATCGTTATTTATACATTTGTGCAGCAGATGCAGAGGTTGGCAATGCTCCGTTGCAAGCATATTTGAAGGTAGATTTAGAGACTGGCGAGCAACAAGTGTGGAGTGCTGCTCCGCGTGGATTCTCTAGTGAGCCGATTTTTGTCCCCCGTCCCGGTTCTGCAAGGGAGGATGATGGTTGGGTGTTGGCAGTGGTGTACGATGCGGAACATCACCGTTCTGATGTGGTAATTTTGGATGCAGCGGATTTTCGTAACGGACCAATTGCTAAGTTGCATTTAAAGCATCATATTCCCTATGGGTTGCATGGGAATTTTGTCGAGGATTGTTTTATCTAGTTTCTGGGAAAATCAACCACAGATAAACACAGATAAACACAGATAAATCTCTTTGTTTATCTGTGGTATCATTTACCCAAAATATCTACTTGTTAAGTATTGATTTAATTTCCTCTTCTGTATCTGGAGTAAAAACTTCAGTAACAGTTTCAATATTATCTAAGTTAATTCTGATATAATTTGACGTATCTTCTTCGGTAATTTTTTTGTCGTTATTGGTGTTTTTAATAATTTGAATAAATATTGAACCCATACTTTCAATCACTTTCCAATTTTTCATTTGACTATTATTAGGCGTGATTTGCTTGAGGTTTCTGCCTGATAAATCAGAAATATAACCAATTATGGCATCTTCGGTAGTTAGTTGCTGGTCGCCGTTGGTATCTTTATTAATTATCCGATATAACCAAAATCTTTTAGACCCTCGTCCAGGGGCGTTTCTTTCAATCAAATCATAGGAAAGTATCCAGGCTTTGTTTCTCAATAATAAATAGGATGTACCCTCTTTTTTATCATAAAAAACTATGTTATGAATTTTATTTTTTGTTTCAGAAGAATGGGAAGAAAACCAATTACTTGCTAGTTGCTTGTTTTCGGAATATACCCCGATGACAGGAAACATAAGATATTCAGATTTTGGGTGGGCTAGTAATTCACCATAGGTAATATTTGGTATGGCTTTTTCCTGTTGATTGGGCTTTCTCTGGAGTGTTTTGAGATTAATATTAGCCTGACACGACGAAGCAAAGCAGCTAAAGATGATAGCTATTAATGCATTTGTTAGATAAGATATACCTTTTACCATGTCAGTTTTGCACCAGGATTTTGGAACTTATATCTCAAGGCTCATAATAAAATAACCAATATCATGAAAAGTATGGTATTTGATATTAACTTCTGGATAAATGTTTTCCACTCATCCAGGGTGCAAGAGTAAATTTTTTACCGGAATCATCAACAATTTGTTGATTCTACTGGTTGTATTTTTGATTGTTCTCAAGAGTGATAGGAAAGCCCTATCACGGATTCATATAAGTAAATAAAGTGAATAATTGTTTACACTCATACTGAAACGCCTTAGTTGCTTTTGCTTACACCACACTTACCCTAACCGAAGAAAGATTAAGAATATATAAAGATATAAAACCAGCAGCCAATACCCAGGGGAGAGATTTAGGATATTTGTAGGTGGCGATTGCACTACTTTTTGGCGTCGGTTTTCTTCTAGAGACATTTGTGCTATCGATTGTTAGTATCGATTTAAGCTTGATATTCGTCGTTAGCAGTATCTACTCCCTAAGTCTGGGGAACTTTTCCCAGAAATGCAGATTAGGGGGAAGACAGCCTAATGACGAATCATCTCTACACTTTTGTGATACTTTTGTTGAGGAGTAAAAGAATGGTTCGTTTAAATGGAATTTTGGCAGCAGGTGTACTCAGCTTTTTAGTACTGACTGGTTGTAATGATACGAACAAGCCAGCAGCTAGCGATACTACTACGCCTCCGGCTGCAACCAGTGCATCTGACACCAAAGCTGCTGATACCCCAGCTACTGATACCAAGTCGTCTACCGACACCAAAGCTACTGACGCAAAAACTCCAGTTGATGCTAAAGCCGGTTTTGCTAGCTTACAGGAAGTAACATCCAGCGTTCAGAAATCTGTAGAAGCTGGTAAGTTTGACGATGCCAAAAAAGAGTTTGAAAAATTTGAGCAAGCCTGGGGACAGGTGGAAGATGGTGTGAAAGCTAAGTCTGCTGATAGCTACAAGCAGATTGAAGAAGCAGCAGATAAAGTTTCCGATAGCTTGAAAGCTGCTAAACCCGATAAAGCTAAGACCACTGCGGCTGTTGACGCTTTATCCAAGAGCCTGGATACCTACGCCAAAAGCGTGAAGTAATCATTAGGGACTGTTAAATCGTGCTGGGGGGCAAACTTTTGCCCCCCTACTCTTTGGGGATTCACGAAATTTAATACTAATTACCTCAAAAAACTGTAACGAAATTTACTATTTTTTGAATTGATGTGCGATCGCAGGCTAATCTTAAGCATAGAAATCTATTCGCGTAATCCGGCGATTAGGGGAAAAGCTTATGGTTTCAACATCGTTGCTGCCCTTGGAAAATGCATCTCCAGCGCATATTTGCCCATTTGACCAAGCCTGTAGTTATCTAGAAGCGGCAGCGCGGGAATTAAAATTAGACCAGGGTTTGTTGGAAGTTCTTTCCCACCCGCGCAAGGTAGTTACAGTTTCCATCCCTGTCCAACGAGATAATGGAGAAGTCCAGGTTGTAGCGGGACATCGAGTGCAGCATTGTGATGTTTTGGGTCCCTACAAGGGTGGTATTCGCTATCATCCAGCCGTCACCCTGCGGGAAGTATCAGCCCTAGCAATGCTGATGACATGGAAATGTGCGCTGTTGGGTATTCCTTACGGCGGTGCTAAAGGGGGTATTCCCATCGACCCTAAACGCTACAGTCTGGGTGAACTAGAGCGAATTACCCGACGTTACACCAGTGAATTAATTAAAGACATCGGTCCGGCGGTAGATATTCCCGCACCAGATATGGGAACTTCAGCGCGGGAAATGGCATGGATGATGGACACCTACTCGGTGAATGTCGGTCATGCTGTACCGGGAGTGGTGACAGGTAAACCCCTTTCCGTGGGTGGTTCCCTGGGACGGGAGATGGCAACCGGACGGGGTACGATGATTATTGTCCGGGAAGCACTGGCAGATTTAGGTAAGTCTTTAGCTGGAGTCCGAGTAGTCATCCAGGGTTTTGGTAATGTTGGTGGTGCGGCGGCTTTATTGCTGCATCAAGCTGGAGCAAAAGTGATTGCAGTTTCCTCTAGTAGGGGGGCTGTATATTCGGAGAATGGTCTAGATATCCCCGCTTTGAAAGCCTACGCTACAGAACATCGGCGGGGTGTAGTGGGTTTCCCACCAGCATCACCGATTAGCAATGAAGAACTGCTAACTTTACCCTGTGATGTATTAATTCCGGCGGCATTGGAGAACCAAATTACAGAAGATAATGTCCATCAGGTACAAGCGCAAATAATCGCGGAAGCGGCGAATGGTCCGGTAACGCTCCAAGCCAGTCAATACCTGGAAGATAGGGGTGTGGTAGTACTACCCGACATCCTCGCTAACGCAGGCGGTGTTGTAGTCAGTTATCTGGAGTGGGTACAGGGTCTTTCTTACCTGTTCTGGAATGAGGAGCGCGTCAATAGTGAAATGGAACACCTGATGGTGCAAGCCTATCACAAGGTGATTCAAGAAGCGAGAAACCGGCAAGTTTCTCTGCGGGTTGCAGCTTATACTCTTGGTGTAGGTCGTGTAGCGCAGGCGCTGACGGATCGGGGTTTGTATCCTTGAGTTATTTTCTGTCCCTCCCAGATGTGAATCAAAGGGAATTTTTTCTTTGACTTAATAGCGGCTAATCCAGTACAATTGTAGGTTGGCTGTCTAATTCCTGCTCGGATCAGGTAGACATTCCACAAAAGCTGGCGAGTCTAGAAAGACGTTGTGAGTAAGCCATCCAGTGCTTGTCTCTCAAATGCCAGCTACCTGTACGGCAACCCTTAAGGACAATTTCATGACCTACGCAATTATTGAAACTGGTGGCAAACAATTAAGGGTAGAACCCGGTCGTTTTTACGACATTGAACTGCTTTCTGCCCAACCAGACGAAACAGTTACCATTAATTCTGTACTGCTAGTGCAGCACGACGGCGAGGTGACTATCGGACAGCCACTAGTAGAAGGGGCGACTGTAGAAGGGACTATCATGCGAAACTTCAGAGGTCGCAAAGTCCTGGTATACAAAATGAAGCCGAAAAAGAAAACCCGGAAAAAACGCGGTCATCGCCAGGAAACCACCCGCCTGATGATTAACTCCATCAGCCTCAATGGTGCTGTGCTAAGCGCGGCGGACGCTACAGCCGCAGAAACCAGTGAGACTGAAGCCGCTGCGGAAACTCCTGCTGAATAATAGAAACAAGAACAACAGACATAAGAGGAAAACATGGCTCATAAGAAAGGAACAGGTAGTACACGCAACGGTCGTGACTCTAATGCTCAGCGTCTTGGTGTAAAACGCTACGGTGGTCAAGTTGTCCGTGCTGGTAATATTTTGGTACGTCAACGCGGTACAAAATTCCACCCTGGTAACAACGTTGGTATCGGCAGCGATGACACTCTGTTTGCTTTAGTTGACGGGATTGTAGCTTTTGAAAGAAAGGGAAAAACCCGTAAGAAAGTCAGCGTTTATCCAGCAACCGCAGGTTGATAAGACTACCCTGCTAGACAATTAAAATAGACATTTTTAGGGGCGAGTTTACCTAATTTCGTCAAGCAGACGAGGTATTTGGTGAAACTCGTCCCTAGAGATTTTTATCCTCAGTTGTGAATTAAACTCGTTGTAGCTACTGTGAATTGCTGCAACGGTTAACAGATACCAGTGAACTACCTACACTGACCTGACGGTACAGTGTAGGCTTCCCAATTCATTGGGGATTGCCTCGACCTTTGTGGATTTTTTACGTCCCGAAGATTTTGGTCTTACATCCCCTCCAAGGGCAGAAGAGCTAGTTCCTAACTCCAAAAGTCGCAAACCTTCATTTCTAATATTTATTGCAGCGTTGATGTCTCTATCGTGCTGATGCAGGCAGTGCGGACAATCCACAAACCTAACTCCCAATGAATCATAGCCATTCTGCAACATTGGGATTGGTAGTAGAGCCTCACTACAAAGTTGAGAAGATGGGAAGAAACGATTAATTTCTTGATATGTATGCCCAAATTTCTCGGCTTTATATTTCAACATGGTTAGAAACATTCCCCACCCTTGGTCAGATATCGCTTTTGCCAAGTTAGGATTTTTAACCATGTTCTTTACTGCCAAGTCCTCCACACAAATCACTTGATTTTCGTATGCTATTTTGCGAGATAGCTTGTGTAGAAAGTCTTCACGGACTCTAGCAATTTTGCTAGACACTTTTGCAACTAAGCGTTTAGCTTTACGCCGCTTGTTAGTTGTTTTATTTGTCTTCTTGGCTAGTTTACGCTGCTTGCGCTTTCTATTCTTTTCTAATTTAGCTAATCGTTTCTTGGGTAGGTCATATTTTGAACCATCAGAAGTGATTGCAAAATTCTTTAAACCCAAGTCAACCCCAATCGCATCTCTAACCGCAATTACTGGTTTGTCTTCCTGGTTGAAAAGAATAGAAGCATAATATCTACCATCTGCATTTTTCGATATTGTTACAGTGGTGAATTTTGCATGACTGTGCTGTCTGTGAAACACGGCTTTCATTAACCCCAAATTACCGGGAAACTTAATCACAGAGTCCTCTGTCATCAGCTTCACGTTTTGAGGATATTGAATCGATTGCTTACCATGTTTAGATTTAAAGTTAGGGTATTTAGCGCGTCCCTCAAAGAAATTGACAAAAGCACTAGAAAGATTGAATGTCACTCGCTGCAATACTTGACTATACGCAAGTCCTAACCATTCATATTCTTTTTTTAATCCTGGCAACAATCTATCCATGGCGGCTTTAGAAAGACCTTTTCCTGTTTCTTTGTACGCGGTAGTTGTGGCGTTAAGCATATAGTTCCACAGCCAACGAGTATTACCAAAACATTGAGAAAGATAGGATTCTTGCTCGTCTGTAGGATAAATTCTAACTTTAATTGCTCTATACATGGTATCGACCTTACCGTGTTTACTTATTCATGGTAACATATATTTTGCTAATTGTGTTAACCAAAACAAAATATTTTGCTCGTTTCGTCGTCGTGGTCTTCCCTGTTTTCGCTGCGCTCAAATATGGTCAGACCACACTCCTCAACTCACGCGCAATTCCGGAGCGACACTGACCTGAGTACAGGTACAGTGTGAGCCTTCTTGCTGTTCAAGGTAAAGTTCCAGAAGCACTGCGTCTGGCTCACTTCATAGGTAATGGGGGTAATTAATTAACCCATGCCCGATGCCCGATGCCCCATGCCCCATGCCCGATGCCCCATGCCCCATGCCCCATGCCCGATGCCCCATGCCCCATGCCCCATGCCCCATGCCCCCATGCCCCCATGCCCCCATTCCCCATGCAATTACGGCACAATTAACACTGGACAAGGGGAGAGGTTAATCACCCGATTAGTCACGCTGTCAGTGGCGCCCTCGTCGGTCAAGCCGAGTCCCCGACACCCCATGACGATTAAATCCGCCTCGATTTCATCAGCCACGTCGCAGATGGTAAAAGGAGGCTTTCCTGTCCTTTCTATAGTGTCGGCTTTAATGCCTTGCTCAGCAAACAGAGATTGAGCGCTTTTGAGCAATTGAGCAACAGCCTCTGGTGATGTCATCGCATCTGAACCAGGTGATTCATCTGCGGTTTCTTCCACAACGCTTAACAGCACCAGACGGCTGCCATATTTTTGTACGATATTGACAACTGCATCGGCAGCTTCCCGTGCTTCACGGCTGTGGTCGATAGGAAATAAAACAGTATTAAACATTGCTCGTACCTCCGATACCCTCCCTCCGGTAGAATGTGGACGGCACTATTAACAAAACAATAACCAAACCGCAATCAGGAGGTTTTTTGCTATGACAAAGAAAACTCTAGCAAATTTATCGGCTTCAGACTTATCTGGGAAACGCGCCCTGGTGCGGGTTGACTTTAACGTGCCTCTGGATGAGCAGGGCAACATTACAGACGATACTCGCATTCGTGCCGCTCTGCCAACTATCCAAGATTTGCAGCACAAGGGCGCTAAGGTGATTTTAGCTTCTCACTTTGGTCGTCCCAAGGGTGTGGATGACAAATTGCGTCTGACCCCCGTTGCTCAGCGTCTTGGGGAATTACTGGGTCAAGAAGTGATCAAGTGCGATGACTGCATCGGTGACGATGTGGCTGCCAAAGTTGGGGCTATGGAAAACGGACAAGTGCTGTTACTCGAAAACGTCCGCTTCTACAAAGAAGAAGAGAAAAATGACCCCGAATTTGCTAAGAAGTTGGCAGCAAATGCTGATTTGTATGTCAACGACGCTTTCGGTACAGCCCACCGCGCTCACGCTTCAACAGAGGGTGTCACTCATTACTTGAGTCCATCCGTAGCAGGATACTTAATTGAGAAAGAATTGCAGTTTCTCCAAAGTGCCATTGACAATCCCCAGCGTCCTTTAGCAGCTATTGTTGGTGGTTCTAAAGTTTCCAGCAAAATTGGGGTCATCGAAACCCTGCTAGAGAAGTGTGACAAGCTCATCATAGGCGGGGGTATGATTTTTACCTTCTACAAAGCCCGTGGTTTGAGTGTCGGTAAGTCTCTAGTAGAAGAAGACAAGCTGGAACTAGCGAAGTCTTTAGAAGCTAAAGCAAAAGAAAAGGGCGTTACTTTCTTGCTACCTACCGATGTAGTAGTCGCAGATAAATTTGCTCCCGATGCTGATTCACAAACTGTCAGTGTGGAAAATATCCCCGATGGTTGGATGGGTTTGGACATTGGTCCGGACTCAGTGAAAGTCTTCCAAGAAGCCTTAGCTGACTGCAAATCTGTGATTTGGAACGGTCCTATGGGCGTTTTTGAATTTGACAAATTTGCCGTTGGTACAGAAGCTGTGGCTCGTACCCTCGCTGACATTAGCAAATCTGGTGCTACTACTATTATCGGTGGTGGTGACTCCGTGGCTGCGGTGGAAAAAGTCGGTTTAGCTGACCAAATGAGCCACATTTCCACTGGCGGCGGCGCTAGCTTAGAATTGCTGGAAGGTAAGGTATTGCCTGGTATTGCAGCCCTGGATGAAGCCTAATACATTTTGGAATACCCGGATTTTAAATTTGGGATTTTAGATTCAACAGACGCGATTTATTCGCGTATCTACAGCAGTTTTTACTGCTTCTTTCATGACACTTGTATGGTGTCACAAAAATAGAATTTAACCATAGATGCACAGATACATCTGTGTTCATCTGTGGTTAATTTTTTGAGCAACTATTTAAGGAACATCATATTAGGATGACTTTGACTATTTCATATTTGTGGTGTATATACATTTTTGATTGACCCAAAAGACCCGCAATCATAAACTTTTGGATTCGTCATCTGAGGTTAATCATATTGTCTAAAAAAAAGGCTATCTCACCGAATGCTCCGTACTAATTTACTTGCTATATCTGCTTGTTTTACTGTTATTAGCAGCCTCTTACCAGCTTTTGCTACTCCAGCAAATGTTTTTACTCCTTATGTAAACCAAATCAGGGAGAACTTACCACGAGGCTATGAGATGCGCTTACCTTCTGAACTACATCTGGGTGAAGTCGCTGACGACGACTTTTTTAAAGATTTGATTGTGCGAATTTTTCCTACTTATACTCCAGCGGGGGGGATGACGGTAGGTTTATTTACTTGTATCAGCGGCGATCATCCCTGTTTCGTGGGTAGTTTTTCAGTAGATAGGGAAAATTCTCCTATGGCATTGCTAGAGTTTCAAAAACATCAAGCTACAGGGGAAGCAATTCCGCTATCACCTGCTATTAATGGTTATTTGTTGACAGGTGCAAAACAAAATCCAGCCGTAATGTTTTCTTCTTTGATGTGGGAACAAGATGGTTTTATCCACACTTTGAGCTTTCTTGATGGCGAACGGGAAAATATTATCCTCATGGGTTCTTCAATGGTAAATTCTACACCCATTCGTAGTAATAAATAGGATAATGGGTAATGGGTATTGGGTAATAGGTAATAGGTAATTTTCTGCCAATGCCCCATGCCCCATGCCCCATCCCCAGCCACCGTTAATGTTTGATTTTGGCAAGACCACTCAATTTGGCTTGCAGGTCCCTCCAGTGGATGCCTGCTAGGCTAGGTAAGACAACATCTGCGGCTCCGACTCGCTCAGTCGGACCTAGCCCCACTGCCCACATACCAGCGGCTTTAGCAGCGGCGATACCCGCTGCGGCATCCTCAACCACCACACAATGGGCTGCTTCTAGCCGTAGCTGTTGGGCGGCGAAGAGAAACAGGTCGGGTGCAGGTTTGGGGTTTTGGACGCACCAAGCGTCAGCGATCGCATCTATTTTGTCAGCGATACCCAATTTTTCCACGACCATGCGAGCGTTTTTGCTCGCAGAACCAAGGGCTATTTTGATGCCCTTAGCTTGTAGTTCATCCAAAAAGTTGAGCGCCCCTGGCAACAAGTCCTTGGGTGTAATGTTATGGATGGATTCCACGTAGTACCCGTTTTTCCGCTCCATCATTTCCAATAGTTGTGACTCTGAATATGGTCGCTCACCGACGATTTTCAGCAGTGATTCTCGCCGTGACACACCCCGCAGTTCTTCATTCGCCTCGCGGTTAAACGGTAAGCCTTCTTCATCCGCCAATCTCTGCCAAGCTAGGTAGTGAAATTCTGCTGTGTCCGTGAGGACGCCATCTAAGTCAAAGATGACCCCGTGGATATCTGAGTACTGGGGACTGTTGACTGGGGACTGTTGACTGGGGACTGTTGACTGGGAAAGCAGTTCTTCCCTTGTCCCTAATCCCTTATCCCCAACGCCAGAGGGGCGCAAATCAAACTCATGCCAGGTACCGCGCCAATGAATCTTGAATTTCAAGCGCTCCCAGCCAGGGGGAAGGTGGGGGTTGGCGACTGGTCCTTGTTCTGTGAGAGTGATGCCAGCGAAACCAAAGACTACAGCTTGCCAAATACCACCAGCACTGGCGCCGTGAATACCTTCGTGGGCGTTACCCCGGACATCTTCTAGATCCACCAAGGCCGATTGGAGAAAATATTTGTAAGCTTCTTCTGGTTTACCGATATCCGCAGCTAAGATGGCGTGAATCGCAGGACCAAGGGAGGAACCATAGGTAATATCTGTACGGGGTGCGTAGTAGTCCCAGTTTACCTGCAAGGCTTCTTTACTATACGGAAATTCTATCTCCTCCCGCATCAGATACAGGAGCATTAACACATCTGGTTGCTTTAGTACCTGTCGCTTGTTGGCGCCATCAATACCCAGGACTAATTGCATTGATTTGCTGCGGGCTGCATAATCTTCTAGGTTGATATCTTCTAATTGGAAAAATCCCTCAAACTGTTCTATGAGTTTTGTTGATGGGTCATAGGGAATCCAGATATTTTTGGCAATATCTTGCCAACGCGATCGCCTCTGCTTGGTGAGGTGCAATTTATCTTTCAGTTCAGCAGCACGTTCGGGGAACTCACTAAACAGCCAGTCATAAACAAAGATTGCTTTCTCCAGGTGCCACTGTGCCATCCGGTTGGTAAAGGCATTGTTATTTACATGTTCGTGATATTCATCGGCTCCAATTACCTCACGGATTTCATAGCGTTCTTGTCTGGTATTCCACTCCACCCGACTTGCCCAGAACAGAGCGGTGTCGAGGATAATTTCTGCGCCGCAGTCGCGCATCCATTGGTCATCGCCAGTAGCTTGCCAGTAGTACCAGATAGCATAGGCAATATCCGCTGCAATGTGAATCTCTTGGTCGCGACACCAAATCCGGACATCTACACCATAGGGGTCGTTAGGTAGTGCCCAACGGGGCGTGACCTCATCGCCTGTATCAGCGCTTTCCCAGGCATACATCGCCCCTTTATAGCCGTAATGAACTGCCTTACGTCGTGCCCCATTGATGGTATGGTATCGGTAGGTTAGAAGATTGCGGGCGATTTCTGGTTGGGTAAAGGTGAAAAAAGGCAGAATAAAAATTTCCGTATCCCAAAATACATGTCCCCGATAACCAAAGCCGGATAGAGTTTTGGCGGGGATACTCACCTTGTCATCATGGCGAGGGGCAGCAATTAGTAGTTGAAACAGATTGTAGCGGACTGCTAGAGCAGCAGTAGTATCCCCCTCTATTAAGACATCGCTTCTTTGCCACACTTCTTCCCATGCTTGCTGGTGGACAGTCAGCAATTCCGAGTAAGGGGGCATTTGCGCTAATTTGGTTTGTGCTGCTTGCACGGGTAATTCTACGTCGCGCGAGGTAAAAACAGTCACTATTTTCTCTATAGTCACAGTCTTCCCATCTACAGCCATGAATGTAGCATTCAAGCTGGGATAGCCGGGAGCATTACTGACTTGTAAATTTGCCTCTGTACCTAATACAGTCATCCCGCAAGCCATACCCAAGGTAATGCGACTGGTGCGGGTGCGGACTTGCAACCAAATTCCGTCGTCAGTTTTACCCTGATCCAACCATTCCCAATGGTTAAATCCTTGGTTTTCTGGATATCCGTTGATACTTGCTTGAATTTCAATTAAGCTATTGCAGTCCACAGGTGTGACGTGGCAGCGTAGACCCAGGATATGCTGGTCCGCCATGCTGGCAAACCTTTCAAAGTGGATGTCTACGGTCTTCCCTCCTGGGCTGCGCCAACGTACTTGGCGACTGAGGATACCCCGGCGCAGGTCTAGCTGGCGTTGATAGCTTAAAATCTCCCCCCGGTCCAGACGGAAGCGATCGCTATCGACAATTACCTGCAATGGCAGCCAATCGGGGCAGTTTGCTAGTTCTGTGTAAACAATAGGTACATCATCGTAAACACCGTGAAGTACAGTAGAACTGACTGCACGGGGATAACCTTCCTCAAAGGTACCGCGTGTTCCTAAGTAACCATTACCAATTGTGAAGACGGTTTCTCGTGAGTGCAACTGGTCGGGGTCAAACTGAGTTTCACTCAAGCACCAGTCTGTGTAAATTAAAGATTGAGAAACAGCTGCTATGTCCATCGGCACTACATTAATAATTCGTAATCCGAATTAGTTTGACTGAAATTTTCGCAGAATTAACAGCGCTAATATAGTATAATTAAGTTTTTTAGCGCTGAATGTGCTGCTCCAAGATTTTTTCTGCTCTTGGCTTGTAAATTAAGTGGAATAAAGCATCTACGTAGCGCAACAAGGCTTCACGGCTGTCGCGATAAACATAGTTCCAGAAGGCAGAGATTTTGGCGAGTAATAGGACGTGCTTGGTGTGGTCTTTCCAGTTGTAACTATCCCGTACCCGTGCTATCGACCGCTGGGAGATATCCTGCCAATGTTGGGGATTTTCCTGGCAGCAAAGCAGAAATTGCGAAATTTTTGCTGCTGAACCTTCTAAGTCAGTGGGATTAATCAGAAACCCATTGTATTCATCTTGGACAATTTCTATCGAACCACCAAATTTAGTCGCAAAGGTGGGTAAACCAGAAATCATCGCTTCCAGAATTGTCAGACCGAAGGCTTCAAAGCGTGCAAAATGGACAAAAATCCCCTGTTGCTCGGCAATAACTCGATATGCTTCGCCGAGGTCAACGTGAGGCAGACGCATCCCCACCCAGCGGATTTTATCGTGCAGTTGATACTGCTCAATGATGGCATGGAGTTTGGCGACCTCAAGGGCTTCTTGTGGGTTAGCGGCTTGGTGGGGATGCAGTTTACCTGTGACTAGAATTAGGTTGCACTCCTCTTGTAATTGGGGACTTTTGGCAAAACATTCCGCCAAACCTGTGAGATTCTTGATGGAGTTGATCGGAGCTAGAGCGTAGATGGGACGCTTGTTTGGATTAGCTAGCGTTCCCAGGATTTGCGAGTCTTTCCGAGTAAACAGTAGGTCACGGACTCTGGTTGTCACACTTTCGTCTCGCTGTTCGGTTTGGGTGTAGGGGAAGAAGTATTTTTCATTTACCCCTGGGGGGACGGTGTTAAACTTGGGACTAAACAAATCAATACCATCGACCACATGATAAAGATTGGGCATGGTAAAACATTTGTAGGATTCGTACTGTCCCATTGTGTCCGGAGTACCGACAATTTCCTGGTACGACGAAGTGATGATAAAGTCAGCGGCATTCATACCGATGAGGTCGGCGGTGAATTGGACGCTAAAGTTGTATTGGGTCTCTAAGTCTTGCCAGTGCAGGTCGCTAAATAAATTTTTTGGCTTTTCCAGGGAATGGGCGATGTTACACTGAATTGCTCCTAGACGACGTGCGAGGAGAAATGCCACTAAGTTGCCATCGCTGTAGTTACCCACGATTAAATGTGGTCTTCCTCCCAGTTGGGAGAGTAATTCTTCCTCAGCATTAGCAGCAAAGGATTCCAGATAAGGCCATATCTCATATTTAGACATCCAGTTCTGAGTAACGTTAGGATTGAACTGTCCCAAGGGGACGCGCAATATCCAAACATGTTCCGCATCCTCGACTTTTTCTAACCGGAGATGACAGTTCGTACCTTCGCAGTTGGGAATCAGGCGAGTCAGAATAATAATTTGGGGTTTAATGCCTAAAAAGTCTAGACCCGCTTCCGTAAAATCGGCACATAGTTGTTTGTCTAAACTACGTGCTTGGTCGAGGACGTAGACCACTTGACCCCCAGTTTCCGTACGTCCGAGAACATCTTCTTGACCTACCCAGCCGTGGACAGAAACCAGAACAATATTAAAGAATGCTGGTATTCGCGTCACGAAGGCTTCCAGGATGGCTGGTTCAGGGTTATCAATCAGTCGGTCGAGCAATTCTAGGCTTTCCCGGACTCGCGATGCAGTATTACCCCAACCCGGTTCAAAGCCTATTTCTTGCAGGTCAACGTGAAATTTTTCGTAGGGTTCTTCTGGGTGTCGCTCACTGATGAACTTCAAAGCTTTGTGGACTTGTTCGCACAGTTCCTCCCCTGAGTGAATGCGATCGCCAATCAATAGGGGAATTTCACCGTAGTGGTGATGTTCTAAAACTTGATATAGTGCTTCCACCCAAAACTGGGGGTCACTCACCAGTTGGTTGCATAAATAACGGTTCAAAAATGCCAGTCCTTGACCGATGTTTCTTGGGTCGGTGATTTGAGCGGCATGATCGTAAAAAGGGCTGATGTCGATTTCAAAGATTTGGGGTTGGTAGCGGTTAACCAGCTTGTCGCGCACGTCTAACAACGCTTTGGGGGTCATCATTTCCCAGTTAGTCAAATCGCCATTCATTCGCCAGACTTCAGAAAAGGCAATTCTAGGGCGGACAAGCAGCCAGATACTGTCTGACTCCAGAATAATTTCATGGGTGTAGTTAATCAGTTTCCCTAAAGCGGAAGAATGATAAAAATATGCTGGTTTGCGTGATTGCTGACAGTAGTCAGAGAAAGTTTGTAAAATTTCATTTCTCAAGAAGTAATGCTTACCTGTGGCTCTTAATGCACTAAGCAACTGAACCAAAGATGTTTTTTCATCACTGTTGAAGATAGATGGAAGCAGTTCATGCATGGCGATTTCCTAAACTCTAGCTATGCCAATACCTGATTTTCTCACCCACACAGTTGTTTTTTTGTTGGATTTTTGGGTAGCTTTTTAGAGATGCTTTTATTTCCTACGTTAGCGCATATCCCAATTAATAAACCTGATGTTTAAATATTTATTAATTGTTAATTTATGCTTTAATAATTGATTATTTCATTACTGCACTTGTGGCTTTACTGCAATATCTCTTTAATGGCAACTAACCAAAGGTAGATATAAAAACTGCATCTAAATCTCATCTCAAGTTCCAAATGCTAAAGATAAACATTTATTAAAAAATTCTGTTCAGGAATAACCTAGAGTATATAAGTAAAAATAACTATTCCTCTATCAGCATAAGTATATATTACCGATGGTAGGGACAACGGAAGCTGCTGAATTGCTGGGTATTTCACCGCGTCGCTTAAGGTATTTGCTTCAGGAAGATAGAGTTCATGGGGCGTTTAAGGTCGGTAGAACGTGGGTTATCCCTCTGGTGAACGGATTGCCGGTCATCTCACAGGGTGAAAGTGGTCCGCCC
>JAYKJH010000013.1:0-3905 GCA_035285345.1 Nostocaceae cyanobacterium
ACCAGATGGGAAGCGGCAATGTAGCGCGAATCTTCCTCGTTTAACTGGTCTTGTGGGGTATCTAACAGCGCGATCGCCTGGTCTTCTGTGAGATTAAAAAGATTAAAAAAGCGTTTATTATCCATAACCTACCAATTTTAGATTTTGGATGCCCGGATTTTGGATTTTAAATTTAAAATCCCAAATTACACACTTACCACATACTTTAAAACAGAAACAAGCCTGGAGACTCTTTGCCACTACTTAACCAACTCAGGAAAAGTACTTAGCTAAGAAGCCTCCAGGTTTACAGGGAGATATAAATCCTGCTACAAAATCACAAATCTGGCAATCTGACTAGGACAGGGAGTTGATTGCATAGTCTAACAGAGCGTTGTACTCAGTCAAAGCTTGAGCAGACATATCGCGAGGAGCGCAACCACGGTTCCGGGCATAGCTCAGTGCTTCTACGTAGGGAGCGGTGGGCAGACCTAAAGCACGATACACTTCACGCTGACCAGCAATACCCCACTCATCCAAAGGACCAGTACCGCCAACTACCAAGCAGTACTGAATCAGGCGCATGTAGTGTTTGATGTCACGGGCACACTTGGCTTTGAAGGTGTCGGTAGAGTTAGCTTCACCAGCATTGTTCAGGTAAGGATACTTCTTGATACAAGCATCGTAGGCTTCACCAGCCACTCTATCAAGATTAGCAGCCAGCTTTTCAGCTGCTTCCAGACGAGCAGCCGCGCGTTGGATAGAACCTTGAACGGATTCTAAGTCAGAGGTGCTGGGGAAACGACCTGCTGCATCAGCCGATGCAATCACCGTGGTAACAACTGATTTCATTTCTTAACTCTCCCAGATGGATTTTAACTATGTTTGATTTCAAGAGGCGCGAGTTTCGGTTTGCTGTTGATTAGCTCAGAGCAGCAATTACGCGATCGAAGTAGCTAGATGCTTCAGCAACCAAGCTAGCGCAGCGGTCTTCTACTACAGGGCTGCCCATCTTGCGGAGTTTTGCACCAGCACGAGCTTCACTGGGGGTGTCTTGGATGTGAGCAGCAGCTTGAGCCTTCATGATTTGCACAGCACGCACGGTGGAGGTGGTGGGTACACCTAAAGCTGCATAGGTTTCTTTCAAACCGTTTAAGCAGCGGTCATCCAATACGGAAGCGTCACCAGCCAATAGAGCGTAGGTAACATAGCGCAAAATGATTTCTGCATCGCGCAAACAAGCAGCCATGCGACGGTTGGGATAGCAGTTACCACCAGCTTGGATCAAGCCTTGGTTTTCGCAAATCATCCCAGCAACTGCATCGGAAACCATACAGCTGGCATTGCTAGCGATCGCATTCACTGCGTCCAGACGTCTGTTACCTTCAGCAATAAACTTCTTGAGAGAATCAATATCAGACACAACAGAAGTGCTGGCATCAGCTCCGACTACAGCTCTAGAAAATGCATCAAGCATTTTGCTCTCCTTAAAATTAGTAATTACTAAAAGCTTGTCGCTTGTTATTGCACAAGACTGTGACGATATAGAACATAGAAGATGAAAAGTACTTCAGTCTCAGTTATGAGAAATAAAGCAACACTCCTTAACATTCAGTGCAAAATTTTCTAACTTTGATAGCAAAGCAGAATTTGAAAACACGCCCTAGTCCCTCATCGCTGTTCCCTAGTTAATCTGCCCCAGACGGTAGCCCATACCATGAACCGTTTCAATATAATCTTCACAAGCTCCCACAGCTTTCAATTTTTGCCGCAGGCTTCTAATATGAACCTTGACCGCATGTTCTTCTGGGGGAGACTCTAGTGACCACACATGCTCAATAATCACGCTACGACTGAGGACACGACGACCATTCCGCAGCAGTAATTCTAATAAACCGTACTCCTTGGGAGTCAGATGCAGCATCACATCTTGAAAGCTGACTTCGTAGGTGCTAGGGTCAAGTCGCAGTTTGCCCCATTCTAGGATAGGTGGAGCCTTAACATTACCTCGACGCAGCAAAGCCCGAATCCGAGCAAATAGTTCTTGCAAATCTACGGGTTTGACGACATAATCATCAGCACCGGCATCAAGTCCGGTAATTTTATCGCTGACGGTATCACGAGCCGTGAGCATCAGCACCGGCATAGTACAGCCGTGGGAGCGCAACCGATGACACAGACTAATGCCATCCAGTTCTGGCAACATCACATCCAGCAGCAGCAAATCATAATCTAAAATTTTGGCTTGATTCCACCCAGCCTCACCGTCCATGACCACATCAACAATATAACGCTGGTCTGTGAGGGCTTCCGCTAGGGTCTCTGCAAGGCGGACATCATCTTCGACCAAGAGAATTCGCATAGCATGATTTTTTGACTATATAAAATATCTTTAAATCTATTCAAGAACTATTTGTGATGAAACATTGCAAAAAGTAACATTTTGCTGTTCTAGCTCATTCTTTCCGATTTCTTTACAATTTCTGAACCCATTTCCTTACTTTTGTCATGTATTTGTCAACTCTAAGTGGGTTGAAAAATAACCAGACAAAAAGCAGAGGCTAAGAGACACCACTACCGTGCGGGTTGACAACACAAACACGGCAAATATTGGCTGCTCTCTGACGCCATCTATCTTTCACGGGAGATTTTGTTAAATGGCTTTTGGACCAAGCTCGCGTTTAGGTGTCAGCCTGTTTGAAGAAACTCCACCTGTTGAGTGGCTACCAGGATCTTCCTCGGAAGACCTAGAAACGATTATCAAGGCTGTATACAGACAAGTTTTAGGAAATGCCTATGTGATGGAAAGCGAGCGACTTGCTGTTCCTGAGTCACAGTTTAAACGCGGGGAAATCAGCGTTCGCGAATTTGTGCGTCGAGTAGCGAAGTCTGATTTATACCGTTCCCGGTTTTTCACCAGTTGCGCTCGTTACAGAGCAACTGAGTTAAATTTTAGACATCTCCTTGGTCGCACTCCCATTGACTTAGAAGAAATGCGGCTGCACAGTACTATCCTCGATACGGAGGGATTTGAAGCTGATATTGATTCCTATATCGACAGCGACGAGTATCAAAGTACTTTCGGGGAAAATATTGTTCCTTACATCCGAGGTTACAAAACCGAAGCCTGTCAGAACATGGTGCAGTTTACCCATATCTTCCAATTGGTACGGGGAGCCTCCAGCAGCAGCTTGAAGGGAGATTTGGCAGGTAAGCAACCAAAATTAAATAGCTTGGTGATTAAAAGTACACCTACTGCAGTAATTTCACCAGCTAGTGACGGTGCAACCTTCCGCAATCCTCCTGTTGGTTCTAGAACCCGTCATGGAGCAGGTGCTAGCGAAGGTGGTAAAGTCTACCGGATTGAAGTCACTGGTTATCGGGCAAAAACAGTTAACCAGATTTCTAAGTTTCGCCGCAGCAACCAAGTTTATCTCGTGCCATTTGATAAATTATCCCAAGAATACCAGCGGATTCACCAACAGGGTGGTGTAATCGCTAGTATTACTCCGGTTAATTAGTAACTGGCTAATGGTTAATGGCTAATGGTTAACTGACCAAACAGCACTATTTTCAACAATTGTAGGGTGGGCACTGTCCCACAATGTAAACATCAAGATTTGACTGTACATATAGGCAGTGACCCCTACAAATAGGATAAGAACAAAATTGAACAATTAGCAATTAGCCATTAGTGACCTGAGCAATTTTCAATCCATAATCATAAATTTTGGACTTTTGACAAATTAGAAATTGAGGAGAATTCAATGGCAACAACCTACACATATGAATTGTTTCCCACCAGCGGAATAGATGAGGTACAGTCGGTGATTCGTGCCGTCTATAAACAGGTTTTAGGTAATCCCCACGTCATGGACAGCGAACGCTTAGTGAGTGCAGAATCTCATTTGTGCGATCGCACTCTC
>JAYKJH010000014.1:0-6823 GCA_035285345.1 Nostocaceae cyanobacterium
GCATTAGTAGATGACTTTGTATTTTATATATCATGCAACTAATTTGACTACAATCATCAGTCAAATTACTGGAAAATTTTATAAAAATATCAGGTCAAATCAGAAACAAGCTACAGATAAAGGAACCACAGATAAACACAGATGAACACAGATAACTCATCTGTGTTTATCTGTGTTCATCTGTGGTTAAAATTTTCCTACCTAGAAAAGGCGATTACCCCAATCCCTATTCCTTGTTCCCAACCACCTCACGCACGCGATATATAGGACGCCCTTGAGACTCGTGGTAGGTACGCATCAGTAATTCTGCCAGCAAACCAAAGCTAAATAACTGCACACCCGCCACTAGTAAAAGTACTGATAAAATCAGCAACGGGCGGTTGCCTATCATTTCACCCAAAACCAATTTCACATAGGTTAGGTGCAATCCAAATGCTGTTCCCACAGCCATCGAAAACAGTCCCAACAACCCGAAAACATGCATTGGACGGGTGAGGAACTTCTTCATAAACAAAATTGTTAACAAATCCATTAACACCCGGAAGGTTCGCCAGATGCCATACTTGCTACTACCAAAGCGTCGCGCATGGTGACGTACAGGCATTTCCGTAATTCTTGCACCTTCAATGTACGCCAAAGCAGGTAAAAAGCGGTGCAATTCCCCATACAAGTGCATATCTGCCACCAACTCAGCACGATAGGCTTTCAGGGAACAACCATAATCATGAATATCCACCCCAGTACTACGGCGAATCATCCAGTTAGCAATTTTGGAAGGCAATAACCGCGACACCGCCGCATCTTGACGCTGTACCCGCCAACCGCTCACTAAATCATACCCCTCATCCAACTTTGCCAGGAGCATGGGAATATCCGCTGGGTCATTTTGCAAATCAGCATCCAAGGTAACAATTACTTTACCCCGTGCATAATAGAAACCCGCCGCCATCGCCGCCGTTTGACCGTAATTGCGGCGTAAAATTACCGCCCGTAAATCATTGCGGTTTTGAGCTTCTTGCTTGAGCAGTTCCGTTGAACCATCCGTAGAACCATCATCAACACAGATAAGTTCATAACTCAAATTATTTTCCGTCATGGTAGAAGCGATCGCCGCAATTAAATGGGGTAAACTCTCCACCTCATTTTTCATCGGCACCACCACCGACACCTCTGGAAGGAGCGATCGCACATCGTCCTCTTGTCCAGTAATTGTTCCCTTAACTAAACCACTCCTCATATTTTCCCGTCCTTACTCGCTTCCTCGCGGTTGGTAACTCTTCACCACTCTCCCAGCACCACGCAGCTGCTGGTAATATGACCGACTAATTGTATCTGCCTGTTCCGACAGCAAGTCGATTCCAATACCATTGCGTCCGATTTCTTTGCCGGAACTATGGATATAGCGACCATCACCTAAATAGAGTCCCACATGAGTTGCCTTTTGAGCAGTTCCAAAAAAGACTAAATCCCCTGGTTCTAATTCTGCAATAGCGATAGACTGGGTAAAACCTTCCTGTTGATAAGCATCTCTAGGCAACCACACCCCCACAGACACAAACCCTGCTTGTATTAAACCAGAACAGTCATAATTTGGCGCTACCGTACCACCCCAGAGGTATTCATTTGTTTGTGCGATCGCTCTGTGGGTAAAAGCAATAACTTCCGGTAATAATGCCTTAATCTCAGATCCAGTAACCGATGGCGCTTGATAAGGTTCTACAGCAATTTCCAGATGCTCAAGGTCACTCCATGCTATCCAACCAGGATAGTCATCCTCACACAAACATACCTCCACTGCCGATGAATCCGGAGTAATTGATACAACTCGTAAATGTCGCTGTGATGCAGCCTGAGTTGCTAACCGAGTACAGTTAGGAGAATCATATAAATTCAAATCAGTTTGACACTTGTACTCAACGTTGGTTTGCAATTCCATATCTTTGCGTCTTTGCGCCTTTGCGTGAGATAAAAAATTACTTATGGAATCAGTCTAATGACTAATGACTCTTGACTAAATGACTATGACATTTTTTCGTAAAGACGAACAACTCGAAAAACTCGGCACTAGCATTTTAGAGACTACTTGGGAACAGTTTCCCAATTTAGCCCGCAACCAAATTGCCATGACATGGATTGTCTACGATCCACCCGTCCCAGTAAATACCGGCGGAGGATTAACCCCAGAAGCCTTTTGGAATCATCCTGTCCGAGGTTTCTCCTATCGTGGGGTTGAGCGGATTTACCCTGCTAGCGTCGTCAAGCTATTTTATTTGGTAGCAGTGCAAGAATGGCTGGAAAAAGGCATGTTGCAAACTTCCAAAGAATTGGAAAGAGCCATGCGTGACATGATTGTAGACTCCAGCAACGATGCTACCAGCTTAGTGGTAGATGTCCTCACCGGCACCACCAGCGGACCGGAATTACCCTTGAGTCCGTTTGAAACTTGGAAATGGCAGCGCAATATCATTAACCGCTATTATCAGTCTCTCGGCTGGGAGGACATGGAAACAATTAACGTCTGCCAAAAAACCTGGGGTGATGGTCCCTACGGTAGGGAACGGGCGTTTTATGGCGAGATGTTCGACAATCGTAATATGGTGACAACTAATGCCACAGCCCGATTGTTACATAGTATTATCGGTGGTGTAGCGGTGTCGGCGGCGCGATCGCAAGTGATGATGGCGTTACTCAAACGCAGTCTCAACCCCGATGATTTACCCCAAGATGTAGAAGAAGAGCAAGTTACAGGCTTTCTAGGGGGTAGTCTTCCCCAAGATACCCAACTGTGGTCAAAAGCCGGTTGGACTTCTCAAGTCCGCCACGATGCGGCTTATATTGAAATCCCCAATCAGCGTCCTTACTTGCTAGTAGTGTTTACTGAAGGTAAGGCACAAGCTAAAAATCGCCAAATTTTGCCCTTCGTATCGCAATTAGTAGCACAAGCAGTTGCTAAGCTTTAGGTTAATTTTTGTATTTTATGGGTTGACAAAGTATTTAGCATCAGCAGGTACACGAGGAAATAACAAAGTAAGTTCAAAAAATGGCTCTCATTTTGCATTTACTTTGTTATGTCCTTTGTTGTTATGCCGACGTAGTAAACCTGACATTACGAGCAAAAATTGAGTACTAATATTTGACATTGTTAGATTAATCAGCTAACTTGATCATATAAGCCAGATCCGAGAGCGTCGGAGGTTCGACCATGCCTGACGGAGATATCGTTCACAGTCAGCTTTCGAGGCTATATCAGCAGCCTTACCGGATGCTCTGTGAGGGAAAACTTGACCGCAACGAATGTGCTTGGTATGTGAAGAATGCGTTTTTGCAGAACATAAAGAAAGACTACGGTGTTGCTGTTAAACACGCCAAGCGCATGGGGGAAATGCTGAGGCAGGCTATGCAAAATGCTGCTAAGAATAGCTCTGTAAATTGGGCGTCTTTAAGCATGGAGATTGATCGGCAGGTACGACAGTCCGAAGTTAAGCATTATGTAAAAGAACTACTCCGTCGTGCTGGCAAGGGACTCCTCCATGAGTTTCGCTACAACCAGAGGGTGGATACCAGTAATTTGCCGGTAGCTATTGTGGAGCGATTATTCCAGGAAGCGTATAAGTCTAATTTTGAGCAACGCATTCCGCTAGCTTCTAATCACCATGCTGGTGTTGATAGCGTGACTGTTACGGAGCGTGTTGAGGCAATCCGCCCAGATATGTTCGCTGAGATCAGCAAATGGGCGAAGAAGGCTACAACAGATGAGGATGTGAAAAACCTGCGGCGGTCTTCACGCGAGAAGGTGAAAGAGATAGACCTTAAAGAGTTTCCCGTGCTAGACGATATTGTTGATCGCACTGCTGTGGCAGAAAACCTATTGCCCAAAGATATGCAAAGTCACCTGCTCCAGCTTTATCAAACCTACGTTTCCGAATGGGACGCGGTGCAATCCCAGATTGCCGTTGGGATATTGAATAAACGCAGTGACCAGCAAGTATCGGACAGATGCTGGGTTGTCGCTCAACAAGGTTGAGGAAAAATGTATGGCTAACAACATCCTTGACAACATCGACCTGCGGACATTGGGGGAACTTCTTCAACAGGCGCGTAAGAAATGCGGTATGACTCAGGACGATGCAGCTAAGGTCATCGATGCCTCACGCACCACTATGGTCGCCATCGAGAAAGGAGAGCGTCGCCTGAAGCCAACCGAACTGATTAAGCTTGCCCGTGCCTATAAGCAATCTGTCAGCGACTTCGTTCGACCTCGCCCTGTAGCGCAACCTTTTGAGGTGCAATTCCGGGCAGCTATGAAGCGCTCTGTAGAGGAAGAGGCGCAGATTAAGCCAGCCATTTTGCGCCTAGAGGAGTTGTGCCAGAATTACCTAGAGCTTGAGGGAATTATGGATGCACCACTCCCGCAGAATTACCCTCGTGAGTATGAAGTAACTGATATGCCAATAGAAGCTCAAGCAGAAAGCATAGCAGTTGCGGAGCGTCAGCGAATCGGGCTTGGGGATGGTCCGATTCCACTCCTTCGGGACATCCTAGAGCAAGATGTGGGACTCCGGATCTTCTACCTAGAAATGCCGCCTAAATTTTCCGGGATTTATAGTTACGACGAAAGGCTCGGCGGTTGCATAGCAATCAATGCTAAGCACCCAGAAGAGCGACGGCGTTGGTCGCTGGCTCATGAATACCTTCACTTTCTCGCCCATCGACGGAAACCTGTATTCGATTTCGACGATCAGTATCAACGGGTTCCAGAGAGCGAGCAGCTAGCCAACGCCTTTCCAAAATATTTCTTGATGCCAACAAGTGGCTTGCTCAAGCGGTTCAACGATATGTACCGCACGCATGGTAAATTCACTCCAACTAACTTATTTACTTTGGCGCATTACTACGGTGTATCTGTGGAAGCACTCGTTTATCGGTTAGAGGAAATGAAGCTTCTCCCGTCCGGTACTTGGGATCGATTACGCGATCGTGGGTTGAAAGTCAGGAAGGTGCAACAGGAACTTGGTTTAGAGGAAATTCCACAGCGTACTGATATGACCCCGCTCCACTATCAGCATCTTGCAATTGAGGCGCTGGATCAGGGTCTGATCACCGAAGGGCGTTTTGCGGATTTTCAGGGCGTTGACCGATTAGAAGCTCGTCGCATTGCGAATGCATTGCGGGAGCATTCAAGTGGAATCATGGAGGAAGCCACTCATTTCGACTTGCGCTCCTGTCAGGAATGAAGGGAAGTGAGGCCAAGCTATGCAAATTGCTCATTCCCATGTTCTTCTTGATGCCTGCTGTATTCTAAACTTGTGTGCTTCTGGTCAAATGCTGGCAATATTGAAGTCTATTCCTGCTCAGGTTGTAGTCACCCAGGTTGTGCAAGAGTACGAGTTAAATACCCTTCAACGCCTTGATGAGGAGGATAACGAGGGTGCTATCCAGTTCGAGACAGCCATTGCACAGGGTCTACTTAGAGTTGTGGACTTTGAGTCAGAAGAGGAGGCGGAATCGTTTGTGAACTACGCGGCTGTTCTTGGTGACGATGGAGAATCTGCCACCTGTGCGATCGCCATTCACCGAGGATGGGCAATAGCGACTGACGACAAGGCAGCAATCTCGTTTTTTCAGCAGGGGGCATCATATCTTCAGGTCATCTCTACCTTAGAGATAATCAAGCATTGGTCAGAGGAAGCAGGTATTGATTCCTCAGCACTATGTGATGCTCTCAATGCAATTCGAGTCAAGGGGCGGTATATGCCCCATAAAAGCCACTCTTTGCGAAGTTGGTGGGAAGCGGCAATGAACAGAAGCTGAACTACACCAGCACAGATAAGAATTTATCTATCCCATTACCCCGTATCATACATATGGTCATCTGTCAAATTAATGATGCAAAATTGTTTTTCTAATGCTAAATGTTGGATATTCTGCGAAGTTAGCTAAAAATTGAATAAGAAGCTATCTATAAAGCAAACTTGTTTGAGGAGTGAATGTGAATACTATTTTTTCTATCAAAGGTGTGTCTGTGTTATTGGGTTTAGCTGCTTTCGCCGTAGCCGGTGGTGGTGTACCTGCTTTTGCCGAAACAGCAACTACTTCTAGCAGCGAACAACCAGCAACAGTTGTCGTTCCTGCTCCTGTGGCAGAAAATCAAGCTCCGACTGTTGATACCCACCTCCAAAGCTCTGAAACAGCACCCGCTCTGAAGCAGCAGGAATTTCCAGACTCTCAAATACAGGCAACTGAGACTACAAAAACTACACCAGTACCTGGGACGATACCAACTTCCTCTGCAGCACTCACTCCTGAGCAAACAAAATTTCAGCTTTCCTCGGAAGCATCACCTGTAGCCCAAGCAGATATTGACCCCGGTCGTCCTACCCGTGGTGGTTCCAGCTACGTTGGTATTGGCGCCAATATTGGTATCGGTGGTGGTGACTCAGCTTTAGGCGACGGAAACTTAACTATCCTCAGCAAAGTTGGTGTTACTAGAACCTTCTCTGTTAGACCAGCTATTATCTTAGGTGACAATACGACCATTGTGGTACCTGTTACCTACGACTTTAACCTCCAGCAGCTAAACGACCCCTTTGCTGACCCCTTACCGATTGCTCCTTACGTTGGTGCTGGTGCAGCTATCAAAACTGGTGATGACTCCCAGCTAGGTTTTCTGCTGTCTGCTGGGGTTGATGTCCCCTTGACTCGCCAATTTACAGCAACTGCTGCAGTCAATGCCGGATTTTTTGACGATACCGATGTCGGTTTACTTCTAGGTGTGGGTTACAACTTCCGAGGCTTCTAGAAAGAAGAAAGAAGAAAGAAGAAA
>JAYKJH010000015.1:0-39190 GCA_035285345.1 Nostocaceae cyanobacterium
TGCCCAATGCCCAATGCCCAATGCCCAATGCCCAATGCCCAATGCCCAATGCCCAATGCCCAATGCCCAATGCCCAATGCCCAATGCCCAATGCCCCATGCCCAATGCCCAATGCCCCATGCCCCATGTCCTATTCCCTATAGCTAATACTTCTTCTGTCGGTAGCTAAAATTAGCTATTGATTCCACTATCCCCAGCCCGATGAAGTTTTTTAACATTGCTGAACGACCGTAACTCATCCACGGGAGGGGAATTCCTGCCACAGGTGCTAAACCAATCGTCATACCAACGTTAACGACAACGTGGAAAATCGTCATTGTCAAAAAGCCAATGGCTATCAAGGAACCAAAGTTATCTTTGGCATTTTGAGCAATGAACATCAAACGCAGACAAATTAACCAAAAGACAAGCAACACCACAATGCAACCAATAAACCCAAATTCTTCCCCCACAGCGGAGAAGATAAAGTCTGTGTGTTGTTCGGGAACAAAATCCAGTTGGGTCATCGGTCCATGTTGAAAACCCCTACCCCAGAGTTCGCCTCCACCAATGGCTATCCGGGATTGAATTAGGTGGTATCCACCACCGAGGGGGTCTTTTTCAGGATTTAGAAACAGCGTGATCCGGGCTTTTTGATACGGTCTGAGCAAACCCCAGATTATATGTCCCACTTCACCACCAATTAAGTTGATAGCTAGGGCACCAACCGCACCCAACCGCCGCCAAGGGAGGGTGAACCAAGCTATCAGACCCATAGCTATTGTCCAGATAATCCAGACAGGTACTGATAAGTTAAAAAAGATGGCCGCAAAAATCGGCGACAACATAAGAATCAACCAGCCCAGGTTAGCATTTGCCCAATACAACATCCCTAAAACAATCGCCCCAAATACCAGCGATGTTGCCAAGTCTGGCTGGATACAGACTAACAACCAAGGGACGGAGGTAACACCCAAGGCACGAAAAATGTTCGCAAATTTATCAGCTGGACGCTCGTGTAATAAAGCTGCTAGGGTTATAATAATTCCCATTTTGGCAAATTCTGAGGGTTGGAGGTTAAAACCACCAATATTAATCCACCGTTGCGCTCCTTTGGCGCTGTAACCAAATATCATCACTGCTATTAGGCTGAAGTTGGTAATCCCGTAAATAATCCAGTGCCATTGCATGAGATTTTCGTAACGGCAACGGGCAATAAACATGGCAATCCCAACACCTAAAAGACCCATTATCCAGTGCCACTGCCAGTCAACTAAGCCTTTACGTAGTTCGACACTGTAAATCATCAAGCCGCCAAAGAAGCTGATACCGACTACTAAGATAAATAGCGACCAATCTATGTGCTGCCACGGTTTAATCCAATATTGCCAGGGGATTGTGGGAAATGACTTCTTTAACATAGGCAGGTGCTGAAATTGTCGGAGAATTTAAAATATTTACAAATTTTAAGTTTTTGCTTCCCCATTGGGAAGCAGTAAACAATGCAAATTTCCTACATTTACGAGAGTGCTGCTACAGATACTTTACCGGCAATGGTCAGAGCGATCGCTCTCAAGGCTCTAGCAGAAGCAGAATCTGGCTCACCCATGACAATCGGTACGCCGCTATCACCCCCTTGACGCAGGGAAATTTCTAGGGGTACACGACCTAATAGGGGTACTCCCAGTTCCGTCGCTGTTTTTTCTCCACCCCCAGAACCAAAGATGTCGTATTGTTTCTCTGGCATGTCGGGAGGGATAAAATAGCTCATATTTTCTACTATCCCCAATACCGGGACGTTCATCTGCTGGAACATCCGCAAACCTTTACGCGAGTCGAGCAAAGCGACGGTTTGCGGTGTAGTGACAATCACTGCACCCGCCATCGGTACGGCTTGCGTCAATGTTAACTGAGCATCGCCGGTTCCAGGGGGCATATCCACAATTAAGTAGTCCAGTTCACCCCATTGTACTTGATAGAGAAACTGGCGAATAATCCCGTTGAGCATCGGACCTCGCCAAATTACTGGCTGATCGCGGTCAATTAAAAATGCCATCGATACCAATTTGACGCCGTAATTAAAAGCTGGTTCCAGGACTTCCCCTTTTTCTCCTTGAGTTACCATCACCTTGGCGTCAGATAGTCCCAGCATCGTGGGGTCGTTGGGACCGTAAATATCTGCATCCAGCAAGCCAACAGTCGCGCCGGTTTGTGCTAGAGCTACCGCTACATTCACTGCTACTGTACTCTTACCAACGCCCCCTTTACCACTGGAAATGGCAATGATATTCTTGACACCAGGAACACCGTTGCGATCGGGTAATCCTTTTTGCTGGGGTGTTTCGGCGGTGACGTCTACCACGACATCCGTTACACCGGATATCTTTTTTACCGCCCTTTGGCAGTCTTCAACGATAAATTCCCGTAATGGACAGGCGGGTGTTGTCAGCACCAAGGTGAAACTAACCTTACCACCGTCAATTTTGACATTGCGAATCATGTTCAACTCTACCAGGCTCTTGCGGAGTTCTGGGTCTTGTACAGGTCGCAACACTTCTAGGACTGACTGGGAATCGAGGACATCGTACATAGTATTTTCCACCCAAAAGCCGCAACAAATCTTTAGGAAAAATCAACTCCTACTAATTACGATCTTAACTTTCAGGGTGTGGTAGCAGCGCAACAATTACCGCATCGCTCATGGGTGATTGGGATAAGAAAACATCATATTTTCTTCCCTCAACTTGCCAGATGGTTGATGAGCTAAATTTTTTATAAAAGTCAACTATTTGTAATAAAACATTAGAAATATTTTTTTACATTCTAGATGTTAATTTTTGTAATAAATAGTTGCACATATGAACATAATATATACAGTATTTATACTGGTACAGGAGCAATAGGAATCAGATTACCATTGCCCCAAAACTGCCAGTAGGAGGGATTGCGTCAGCTAAAAATCAAAACAATTACCTCCCAGAGATTTTTTATTGCCGGAAATCGATGGTAATGCTGGTTCCTCAGCCGCCTGAACTAAGGCACGTGCCACACGGGCTGCAAAGGGGCGGGAAAAAGACCAAATCAACGGCGATAACCAACCCTTGAACGTCACCGAATAAGACACACAAGTCCCAATCACCGTCGCTCCCACTTGGTAAGTTACCCGTTCTTCGACGCCGGGAATAGCCATAATTCGGATACTCAGGGACTCTTTGGGACTGACTCGCTCGACAAAAATCCGGATGGGTATCGGCCACAAGCGCGTTACCGCTTGAAAAATCAATCCAGGCTGGGGAACTAGTCCATGCGGGACGTTAGTCTTCCACAGCAAGGGATGCCAAGATACATCAGCTAAGTCAACGACCTTTTGCCACAGTTCATCGACAGAGGCGGAACTAATCTCGCGATAGGTTCGCGCTAGTGTGCAGCGAAAACGGCGCCGTTTGCGGTGAATGAATTTCGACAAAGCTATGATCATTTTCCTAAGCCTCCTATTGGCTAAGCCTCCTGACAGCGACTCTGGTTGATTTGGTAATTAACAATGGTGGCTGAATCAGTTGTTATCTCCAAACTTGTTATAGACTAATTTGCCAGAATCTTGTAGTCTAACCAAAATGTTGAGAGCCAAACATTCAGAAATATTACTTAATATTCCAGCCTATACCCATTTGAGCTTTAACAGCAGCAGCATCAGAGCGCTCTGCTGCGAAGCATGAGCGTCGGATCGAGTTGCGAGCTTCTCAAGGAGTGGTGTATGAACACTTTGACGCAGCCAACTGGTCATACACCGACGACGAGACGAGCAAACTCTTATGCCGCAAACAAGTATGGTACGATTGGCCTACCCGCAGACGTGGGCAAGAGTGTTTCAGGGCGTCCCGCCTTGCTGCTCAACTCGAATGCCTCTGAACCTGCAACGAGACAGGTCATGTACGATGAAGGGTTGGGATAGGGAGTAGAAAGCAATTTCTTCATAAGTTTTCTCGTTAACAACACGCTTCAAATCCTTCTGCGGTGGGGCATCACGTGGAAGTAAAACAAAGCTCGTGGAGGCGATAGGGGTTGCCCAGCCGTTGAACCGAGTAGCCAAGGACTTGGAAGCCCGCTCTGTAATCTTTGATTCAGAGTCGGGTAGGCAAGAGACCGGGATATGTCACTCATGTTTGCCTGCAACTAAGTTGTCAGATTGGGTAAATTGATACTGAAGTTGTAGGTTGTTGTCAAAAAAAGTAATTGGTATTAACGCTTTTAATCTCATGATCACCAATTCAACTACCGCTGCCAAACAAACAGAAACCTCGGAATTTTTACCACCAGCTGATGCTAAGGCTAGAGTTAGCCAATTCATGAAACAGTTACAAGACGAAATTTGTCAAGGACTAGAGGCAATAGATGGTGTCGGTAAGTTTCAGGAAGATTCCTGGGAACGTCCAGAAGGTGGTGGTGGTCGCTCCCGTGTCATGCGTGAGGGGGCAATATTTGAACAAGGGGGCGTCAATTTTTCCGAAGTTTGGGGAGACCATCTACCCCCTTCGATTTTGACCCAACGTCCGGAAGCCGCAGGGCATAGGTTTTACGCTACAGGGACATCAATGGTGCTGCACCCCCGCAATCCCTACGTTCCAACGGTTCACCTAAATTATCGCTACTTTGAAGCAGGTCCTGTATGGTGGTTTGGTGGTGGGGCAGATTTAACACCATATTATCCCTTTGCAGAAGATGCCGCCCATTTCCACAAAACTCTGCAACAGGCTTGTGACAAGCACCACAATGAGTATTACTCGGTGTTTAAGCGCTGGTGTGATGAGTATTTTTATTTGAAGCATCGCGGTGAAACTCGTGGAGTTGGTGGTCTATTTTTCGATTATCAAGATGGTCAAGGTAAGCTTTATCGCGGACCTCATAGCGATGGGGGCGCCGCAGTTTACAGCGAACAGATAGGAACACCACAACAACGCACTTGGGACCAGTTGTTTGCCTTTGTCAATGATTGTGGTCGGGCTTTTCTACCAGGTTATCTACCGATTGTCGAACGGCGACATAACCTAGAGTATGGCGATCGCCAGCGGAATTTTCAACTCTACCGTCGGGGAAGATATGTAGAGTTTAATTTGGTCTACGACCGGGGGACGATTTTTGGACTGCAAACCAATGGACGCACCGAATCGATTTTGATGTCTTTACCTCCTCTGGTACGTTGGGAATATGGTTATACACCAGAAGCAAATTCACCAGAATTTGAACTATATGAAACTTTCTTAAAGCCTCAAGATTGGGCTAACTGGACACCTGCCACCCCCCTATGAGGGTAAGCTACACTACTGGATGGGGTATCACATGGCAATAATGGTGATAGCTTTGAGAGTAGGTTAAACTTGATCAACCTAAGCTGAGACTAATGCTGTTGCTGATACGCCAATCAATCCACCTAGTTGGAGAGCGATGCTCATCGCTCTTTCATCATAGAGATTGGATATTAACTGCTTGATTGTCTGGCGCCTTAGCAAAAGAGCGATCGCGTCAGCCGCAGTCGATGTTTAGAATGGCAAGGGGAGGCTCAGTGATTCATATCGAGCAGAAAACCTATACAACCGAAGATGGTAATACTATTATCGTCTTGACACCAGCAGGTCGGCTAGACATCACCACAGCTTGGCAATTTCGTTTGAAGTTACAAGAGTGTATTTCTAAGCTTAGTTGCCATGTGGTTGTCAATCTCGGTCAGGTGAATTTTATTGATAGTTCCGGCTTGACTTCCTTGGTCGCTGGAATGCGAGATGCAGATAGAGTAAAAGGTAGTTTCCGCATCTGTAACGTTCATCCAGAAGCCAAACTGGTATTTGAAGTCACGATGATGGATACCGTCTTTGAAATATTGGAAACGGAGGAACAAGCTCTTGAAGGTGTACCTCGGAGCATCGCTAGCTAAATTTGGGATTTGAGATTGGAGATTTTAGATCATCCAATCCAAAATCCACCTATCCCAAATCTAAAATCGCAATTCCTGACGTTTGCTGTAGCGATAGGGTCCAAGAATTGCTCCCCAAGTAGCTTTTCCCGTTCCCTGCTCTATTCCTTTGTCGTAGCTCAAAAATTCTTCTGGCGTCGCTTTAAAGCCTAACTCAACCTGTACAGTATTACCCAAGTAAGTAAAGCAACAACGAGTATTTGGTGGTGGACAAGCAGAAAACTCATAGCGGTTTGCTGCTAGTTTTTCATGGGTCACTGTCAGAATACAGCCCGGTAGTAACTCTAATTGCTCAGGTGTGAGGGTATTTAGTAAATCAGGGTTGCTACCAGCACCACTTACAGCCTTTGGGTCTTTGGGCATGTAATATTGCGCTTGTATGGGCGCCTGTGGATGAGTCTGTTGTAGTCTAATAATCCGCTGACGATAGGGTTTATCTAAGTAGATAATATTGGCTTGCTCCGCAAAGAGCGTCAGACTGTCTTCTGTAAATAGGGGAACAGGTCTTTGCCATAGTCGCAAGTGGACGTACCACACAGGTTCTGCTAGAGCTTGTTCGCGATTGTCAAATTCTCCGGCTAGATAATTAGCTAAAGCTAAAAGTTCGGGGGACAAAGCCATAATCTTCAGTGACCAGTAGAAAGTAGTGAGTGCTGTGTATTATCTCGGAAGTTTGATGGAAATAACATATTCCTTCTTCAGCACTCATGAGGAATCTAGGACGGGGAAACTATAAAACTTGGCAAAGTTGCCGTTAAGCGCGAGAATGGTGATACGTCGCCCAATTATGTTTTCTTTGTGAATAACGTCCGTACTGTCTCTGATACTAAGAAAGCTTTCTACACCCTTCACACCCGCCCCATCAATACGATTTATCGTCGGGTGGTGGAAGAGTTAATGGTAGAAATGCACCTGCTTTCAGTCAACGTTGATTTTAGTTATAACTCCATTTATGCCTTGGGCGTCGTCACCTCCTTTGACCGCTTTATGGAAGGCTACCAACCAGAACGGGATCGGGAGTCGATTTTTAACGCTCTGTGTAAAGCTGTGGAGGACGATCCTCAACGTTACCGCTCTGATGCTGCACAACTAGAAGCATTGGCTAAAAGCTTGCCTGCAAAAGATTTTATCTCCCTTTTGAGCCTAAAGACGACCGGGGCTGATGCTGGTGTTTTACTTCCCCAACTGCAAGCGATCGCTAGTAACCCGAAATTTAAATACAGTCGGTTGTTTGCTATCGGCTTGTATACTTTATTAGAAACAGCCAATCCGGAGTTAGTCAAAGACGAAAAGCAACGCACAGAAGCACTGAATAGTATTGCTGCTGGGTTGCACTTACCAGACGACAAACTTAACAAAGATTTGGAATTATATCGCTCTAATCTTGATAAAATGTCTCAAGCCCTGGTAGTTTTATCTGATATGCTCTCAGCCGACCGCAAAAAACGCGAACAGCGAGCTAAAGAGCAAAGTGCATCAGTAAAAGACGCTGGCACTAAGGATGAGAGCAAATAATTTGCAGTTGGTTTGAAAAAAACTTACTTTCGGGGCAGTATAAATCCAGCAACTCAGCACAAATCAGGATGAAATTAGCATGGGTACAGCAATGCTGTACCCCCAGAAATCATGAAATTAGCTTTAAACAGGTAACACGCTGTAGATTAGACTGCTAACTAAAGAAAGTGCCAAAGCACCAATAATCGCACTCCAGACTCCAAAACGCAAGCGAAATCCTTGAACTAAATAGGCTGCAATCCCAAAGCAGATAACAGCGATAAAAAACGTCAACACCCCAGAGAACAATCTTAAGGTGAGAACATTTGGTAAGAACAAGACGGCTGAGAGAATCGGTTTGACTATCGCTGTGACTATCCCCAGAACTGCTGCGGAAATCAAAGTTTTTCCTGGAGTATCAATTTCCACTCCTATTGGTAATTTGCTGATGATAAAAAAACTGGCTGCGGTGACTAACCAAGCAACTAACAGCGCTCCAATGTTCATAACTACACCCCTGTGACTTAAATTGGTTTAGGAAAATTACTTAAAGTATGGGTATTAAAAGTTTGCTAGTTCAAATACAACTAGGGTAAATTTAATTAAATTGATCGGCTTCACTAGAATATACAAATTAAATTTGCCTAGCTAAGTCATCTGAACCATTTATCAGTAAAGTAGCAGCAAATAGTAAATTAACCCAAAATATTCTGGATAATTTTAGGTTTGGGGAAAACTGATAACGCATCTCCCCCAATCACCAGTTGACTGGGGTTGAGTGCTGTGTTGTCTCATCTGGGGGATTGAGCTAATTACCTTCGCGGAGCAGAATTGGTTGCTCCCGGAGCTACAGGTGCTTGTGGAGACCCGGAAGTAGGTATACCTGGTTGAGGGGCTGGTGCTGTGGGTACAACAGGAATACTGGGATTTATCGGGTTAACACCTTGTCCGCTGGGGAGGGGAACTTGGGGAGCCGGGGGTAGATTGGGATTACCTAAAGGATTGCTATTCGAGAAGGGGGAGCTATTTGGTAATCCAGGTGTAGGTAAAGTTCCCGGATTATTGGGGACAGAAGGAGGAACAGTCGCCGGGTTAGTTGGTTGGTCGGCAGAACCCGGTATAATAGCTAAAGCGACACGATTGCCCCCGACTTGGCGCAGCATATCCAACACCTGAACTACATCGTTGTAAGTTGCTGTACGTGACGCATTTAGGACTAAAGTACCGTTGGGGTTTTGCTGAAGATAAGTCCGCAAAGCCGACATCAGTTGTTCTTTTTTAATCGGATTTTTTTCTACATAAAGTTGACCCACAGCATCAATAGTCACAGGTAAGATTTCCCGTGCTTGGCTGGAAGTTCCAGTTCCAGCTTTAGGTAAATCTACATTAATCGCCTGTTGACGGGTAAATTGCAAAGCTGCTAGCAGAAAAAATGTCAAGATACAAAAAACAACATCAATTAGGGGAATGATTTGAATTTGTACCTCTTCTAAGGGAGAATGCAAATTAATTTTCATTGCGGTCAAGTAACAAAATCTAGAGGTGAGCCGGAGAATTAGTTTTCGGGTTCAGGTAAATCTGATTCAGGTAGTGGGGGAACTTCCGGTGGTTCTGGAGGCTTGCTTCTGCTTTTTTTGCGCGGAGGGTTGTAGTTTTCTTTCGGTGGGTTTTGACGGATAGTTACCGGGGGTAGGGAACTATCGGTAATACTACTGCCAAAGTTAGGTATAGACTGGCGATAGAGCAACTCTAAATCGCTACCTGCTTTGCGAAACACTTTGACTTGGTTGACGACAAATCCCTGAAACAAGCGGTAAAAAGCCAAGCTGATAATCGCTACAATTAACCCAGCGGCTGTACTAATCAGTGATTCACCAATACCAGTAGTTACCCCCGCGGTTGATTCTGTACCTAAATCACCAATCCGAATTGCTCGCAAGGACTGAATCAAACCCAAAACAGTCCCTAGCAATCCTAACAACGGTGAAAGAGCAATGACCGCTTCGAGAAGTTTTTCACCCCGACGCATCCCTGCTAATTCGTCTTCTGCTGTTGCTTCTAGGGCTAAGCGGAAGGTTTCTGGATCTACTTTTGGTAAACGTAGGGGTGCATAGAGAAACCTTCCTATGGGTTGGTCACTCGCTTGTCTAGCAATGTCGGAAGCTGCTGACCAGTTCTCTCGTGCCGCTTCCAAGACCCGATCTACAATCGCCTTTTCCTGGTTCAAGATGCGGAACCAGTACCACAACCGCTCGAAAATCACGCTCAAAGACAGTATGGACAATGTTAGCAGAGGCCACATTGCCGGACCGCCTCTTTTAAACAAATCTATGACATCCACGGTTTTGCGTCTCCTCCGTCAATTCTTCTGCAACTAACGCCCAAAGCATCCTCATTATTGTAGAGATTAATCATCCAATTCCGTGCCAGTCTGAATTTATCAAGCCGCATCGACTTTCCGCAAACTAACTAGTAGCATCTACCAGACAAATTAGGACGGTTATTCCTAAAGGAAGTTGATTTGCGAATCTGTCAAGATAAAAATGTCAGTGGAGGTTAAGGTAACAAGGCAATGAAATTTTCCATCCAATCTGTTTATAGCTGGTATCGTAATGTCATCCGCAATCCCAAATATCGCTGGTGGGTCATCCTAGGGACATTGGTGTATTTTATCCTCCCATTTGATATTGCCCCAGATTTCCTACCAATTGTGGGACAAGTGGATGATGTATTCCTGCTCACATTACTAGTTTCGGAAGTGTCTCAGTTGCTAATTGAAGGCTTCAAAGCACGTAAGGGGGATGTTGCTAATCCCACTGAAAACCCTACAAATACAGCACAAACCGTTGATGTAGACGCCGTTCCTCTCAAGTAGTTGCGACAAGTAATACCCCGTCCTTAAGGACCGGGACTAAAACCCCCGCCCTCCACAGATGCGGGGGTTATTTTTCGCATCAAGCTGTGGAACAAAGGAAAACAAAGGGTCTCATTCTGCTTCTGGCACCCCATACCCCACACCCCACAGACCTTTCACCCTTCACCCTAAATAGCACATTCTCTAAATATCATAAGAAAACCCCCAGCTGATGGCTGGGAGTTATTAGGGTGCATCTGCTTAATTGTCTCCAACATAGTGGGGAAAAGATCCGGAAAATTAAAAAAATCTCCATCCTCCTGGTTCTAGAGGTGCGATGTTCCGTGTTGTAAAGCACTACCGTTCTAGGAAGATACCCTACAGCGATCGCATCGTCTCTCTCGACTGGAGACTGAGAAACCCGGTTTTTTGTTAAACCGGGTTTCTTAAAAATTCTTAATGAATACACCAAGCATTAAGAGGGAACAGGGAACGGGCAACAGGCAACAGGGCTAATTCTTTCACTGTTGCCTGTTCCCTCTTAAGGAGTTGCGGCTCCTTCGGGGCTTGGTCATTAAGGGGAATTAAATTAGAAATTAGGAATTAGGAATTATTTCCTGTATCATAACCCTGGCACAGACTAGCTGCACCAGCTTTAGCAATTACTATCGCTACCCAACCAAAAAACACCGGGTTGAGCGGAACAACGATAGTACCAGCTATGACGGCGCCAAATAATAGCGGTGTAATCGCATTTGCCAAATCATAGGCATCATTGGTAATATTCTTTAAAGCAGGGCAGAGAATCGCCTTGATATCTTGGCGAGCCAGGATTTCCTCCGCTTCTTTTTTGGATTCCTCAAAGCCGCTAGAAAAAGCCTTGGGTTGGGATTCATCGACGCTTTCAGAAAAAGAGATTAACTCAACTGCTTTGAGAACTTGTTGGTGAAAAGGTGCTAATTCAGGTTGTTTGTCGGGGGACATTGTTTGAGGTGTTAAATAATTAATAATCTATAAAAATAGTATATACACCCTGGATTTCAATTAGATTTAATGAGATTCTAGTTGAGGGCTAAATCTACATCTAAGGTATTAAGGACGGTATCAATTGGGGTAGCATAGGTGATTCCACCTTTTGTACCACCGACTAACATGGCGATCGCGTATCCTTGGTCATCGACAATCACCGAACCACTATCTCCTGGTTCGCTGAATGGTTTATCATCCAAGCTAGCAATCGCAATCAAGCCATCAAAACGAATCACTTCATTCCTGTAGAGCATGGAGATTTCCATCTCAAAGTCACTGACTGTACCCGTAGTTAAACCGCTGCTGCGTCCGATTTTAGCAACAGTAAAATCCACGAGTTCTTCTAGCTCCTCTTGAGTGCGAAAGCCTTGCAAATTAACGAATCCCTTGAGGCATGAGATATTATCTATCTTCTCTGGTTCTTTCACTAAAGCAACAGCTGCATCGACGTAGTTTTTCTCCTCACCGGAGAGGAGGGTAACGAAATGTTTCAGTTCGGCAATCCGGTCGTTTTCTGGGTGTCCGTCATCTTGCCTTGCTGGTTGAATGATTATATCTCCGTTTTTGGCACTATTGTAATTAGCCAAAATATGGTTGTTGCTCAAAATCAGCAAATCTGATTGACCACGCTTGCGAACAAAGCAACCGAGAGTTCCTGTCCCCGCTAGGGGGTCATAGTGAGAAATTGACACCCCAATACGTAAAGGACGGGTGTAATGCTGCTCCCGCTTTGAGCTTTGAAAGTAAGCCGGACCTGTGACCCTAATGTTGACCTCTCCCTTCGCTAGTTCCTCGACTCGTTCTATTAAGAAACGGTGTGATGAGTGTGCTAGGTGTACAGCTAGCTGATAATTTCCCTTACCAGTGGAATGAAGTCCTACCGCTGGGGGTAAATAATACTTGGGGCTATAGGGGTCTGATCCATAGGGTATAATCAGATTTTCTGTAATTTGTTTAACCGCTAACTCCTTTAGCTGTTTGGCATTATCTAGCAGCATAGGTTTGTCCCCCTTACCGATGACACCACAGATTTACATACATACTTTTTCAATTTTCGCAACCGAGTTATCGCTATCCGGATAGTTTTGCCAAGTACATTTACTGTTGTACATGATACATATTTACAACTTAGATGCTTTGCGTATTCTAGAAGTTCCCCAGTAGCATAGGGATTTGGAAGCCAGATGTAAGGATAATTTTGGTTTGTGCTGGGGGTTCAATAAATTGGGTATGTCCCCAAAACCCAAAATATGCAGCTTCTAGCTGTATCAGCCACAAAAAACGTGGATAGGAGACTCCTGTAGGCTCCTATCCACAAAAATGCTTATTCATAGCCTTAAGGCAATTTACACGCCTAATTTGTACCCTCGCGACCAGTGAGGATGGACGCTACATAAATAGAAAGTTGAGCCACTAATATACAGCGATGTTGAGTAGGATTTGGTCAAAGTGGGCTAATAAGCCCAGGCATGTCCTACTATTTCAGTGACCACACAAACATTTTGCACATTATCAGGAATGTGAACGTTTTTTGGTAAGGGTCGGGATAAGTGAACTTTAACCCCGTAACCACCTTCGGGACATTTAGAAATCCCGATAGCGGTTAACTCAGGTCTCTTTTCCAATATGTGTGACACTTGCAGCTTAGCTTGACGAGCTTCAGCTTTTGTCGTTTTGTTACTGAATTCCATATTCACCTTCTATTCAGGGAGGCTAGGGACATGTATAGGTGTTATTACGGTTACTTGTCTACTGATTCCGTAAGGATAAGTTTGGGGTAGTACCCTAACGCAAGTTATTGGTAAATGAACTATAATCTTTAAATTATCAGAAATTAAAACTATGGGGTACTACCTTTAGTTATATATGCCCCTAAGTATTAAGTCAAAGTTTAATATATTTTGGGCTAGAAAAATAAATGCCAAGACGTACTTATGGTTATCAGATTCAAGCGCGGGTAAAACGGCTATTCAATGGGTTGTTGTGTTTTGGGGATGGGGAATTTGATTTAGAAGAATTAAAGGTGACAATTCAGGTAAAGTGGGAAGGGAAGGATACTCATAACCCCAAACTGATTGTCAGCACAACTTTGGTAGATTTGGAGAAGCTGACAGCACAAAACCCATCTGGTGAGAAGTTAAGCAAAGCGCAAATCCGAGAAGCGCTGTATCTTTTACGAGATTTTGTGCAAATTCTGGAGGATAACCGCACTAAAACCCAAGGAGCGGAGATTTGGGACTTTAGTCTCAGATTATGGTCAAAGGATAAGGACAAGAATCTGCAACAATTTGATTTAGCCTGGGAGGAGTCCCGACCAGAAAAGTCTAAAGAATTAGAAAGAACTATTAAGCTCTCTCCCCTGAGTTATGAAGATTCGCAAAACTGGCATGATATCTGTCAACAGATGCTAGAACCTCGCAAGCGTCTGACTACTAATCAGATGTTTGCAGCCTATGATGACATGAAGTTTGAGCTAGGGGATATATATCTTCAAAGAGCGCTAGTGCGGTGTAACGGACCCAATAAGCGATGGGGAGATGTCTTAGCAAAGGAAGGTTCCCAACTCTATACACCAACAACCGATGAGGGGAACCAGCGATACTCCTATGAGGATTTTTTGACGCAAGTTGTGCAACCAGGGACAGGGAACAGTAAGGGAAGACGTATCGCGTTGATTGCAGAACCGGGTGCAGGGAAAACAACTCTAGCGCAAGCGATCGCTTTGTGGATATTAGATAATAACTTGGGTTTACCAATTTGGATTTCTTTAGCAGATTTACCGAAGAAAGATGGCCATCTAAATAGGTTGGCGGAATATTTATTTACAGATTGGCTTTTGAAGGCAATTCCTCAACCACGAGTCACAGATGCTATTGCGACTGACTTTAGCAATCTATTCGATTCCGGACGAGTATGGTTATTCCTGGATGGAGTAGATGAGTTGAGGTTTGGTGTCGAGGGGGGACGACCGTCGTCTCAACAGGGGGAATCCGCTGGCTCAAATTTCGTTGCTCTGCATTGGTTAGCATCCCAATTGCAAGGATGGTTGGGGAAAGCGCAGGTGGTGCTGACTTGTCGGGTGAATATTTGGGAAGGGAATATTAATCCTTTGGAGGAGTTCCAGACCTATCGGCTGTTAGGGTTAGATTATCCCCAACAGGTACATGAGTTTATCCAACGGTGGTTTTCTAGGGAGCGATTGAGCTTTTGTGCTTCTTTCTCCGGGAAATCAAACAGGGAGTTAGTTCCAAGCAGCAGTGAACAGTTATATCATCAGTTAGATAAACCTGGGAATCAGTGTCTCCAGGATTTAGTGAAAAATCCCCTACGGTTAGCGCTGTTGTGCAGTATTTGGCAATGTGGCGAGAATCGGTTAGTAGATACCAATGCTCGACTGTATGAGCAGTTGGTTAGAGCATTCTACATTTGGAATCAAACCCGTTTGACCACGACGTCTCAGCAGCAACAGCAATTAAACGCTGCACTGGGACGTTTAGCAAAACGAGCTATGGAGCAAGAAAAGTCAAGGTTTGTCCTGCAGCATCAGCTAGTGTGTCAGGAATTGGGAGATTCACAACAGCAAAATTCTCTGTTTCATCTAGCGCTAGAGTTGGGTTGGATAAATCAGGTGGGTTTGGCTGGGAAATCTCTGTTTTCAGAGCGAGTTTATGCCTTTTTTCATCCGGTTTTTCAGGAATATTTCGCCACAATAGACACGGAACCAAGGAGACACACAGACAGGGACAGATGGAGACGCTCTGCAGGTTATGAGCCTGATAGAGGTGGTGATTAGGAAAAAAAAACCCCCAGCTTGTGGCTGGAGGTTTAATATCAGGGTGCATCTACTGTGTTTGTATCCACTGGGGTTGATGCGTTTTCCGGATGATTTGGGAAGATTTGAAAAATATTTTTTTCGGTATGGTGGGGAAAGTATTCTCATTTAGTGTCCATACCCGTCTGGGGTTGCAAACCCCAGGCTAATAGCGTAAGTCCACTTAAGTGGACTTATGCTGTGAGCGGGGGGTTTTCAAGCCTTTTCTCGTTCCCAGGTTTCTCGTTCCCAGGTTGAACCTGGGAACGACATTCGGGAGGTTAGACCTCCCGTGGTGCAAGATATGAGTCACCCTACTCTACTGTTTATCTTTATCTTTATCTTGCAAACCTTGGACTTTGATTAGTAGCTCAATGCTTTGGGTCAGCATCCAGGGAATAACATCTAGCGGTGATTTACCCGATAGGATGTCGTGATTACCGTTGATACCGATAAATAGGGCTTGCAGGATGAACAGGGATGCGATAGCTTCGCTACTGCGCGGAGCGCAGATCGCATTGCGGAATAAGTTTTGCTGAGACTTACGTTGCATAATTTACCTCGAATCAAGGCTTTTGGTTAACTGGAACCAGCCTAAAATCGGGTATTTCGCACCACGGAACAGCCTAGATAAAACTCCTGTAAGCCTTGTACAGTCAGCTTTTGTTTGATTGGGTTAGACTAATTCTTAATTGGGGTGCAGCAATTTTTGCTGAAAAATTTTTTCTAAAATCTGACGTATGCCAAGATACAGCTATGGTGATGACTTAAAACAGCGAGTGTGGAACTTGCTGGAAGCTTTGATAACTCAAGTCAATGCTGAATTAAAGGGTAGTACTGCTGTTCCAGGAGTCTCTCTCACCCCAATTTATTGGCAATTAGGGAGCGATCGCAAACCGCAGTTAAAAGTTAAAGCCCAGTTAGTAGAATTAGCCAAACTCTCAAAAAGTAAACTCAGTATCGATGAAGTTAGAGACGCACTGAGTCACTATTTATCAAAGCATTTGGGAATTCTAGAAGACAAACGGAAAAACAAGCGAGGCAGAGGTTCTGAAAATTGGGACTTTATTTTGACATTTTGGCATACGGAAATTACAGAAAATCAGACACAGTTTAATCTGGCTTGGGAACGCCAAAAATCAGGAAATACCCAAACTGTGGAGACTTCACCAGCACAGACAGACGCTGATGACTGGCACCAAATTTGTCAAAACCAGCTAGAAAAACAAAAACGCCTCACCACCAATCAACTCCTATCCCAGCGTGAAGACAGCAAACATCAGGTAGATGATATACATGTACCTCTAGCGCTAGTGGAGCGTACCAAACCCGAAAAGCGCAACTCGGAAACTAAACCGGAGGAGGGTTCGCGACTGTATGAACCTAGCTATGAGGAAAAACAGCGGTTTGAGCATGAAGATTGTTTAAGCCAAGTGCTGAAACAAGGTACTGGTAAAACTCAAGGGAAACGCATAGCTGTAATTGGTGAACCGGGTGCGGGGAAAACCACGCTGCTGCAAACTATTGCTGGGTGGATATTAAACAAGAATTTGGGTTTCCCGATTTGGATTTCTTTAGCAGATTTGCAGGGTAAGACACTGGAAGAGTATTTGTTGCAACGGTGGTTAAAGAATGCTTTGGAACTGATGGAGGTGACACAGGAAGATAAACAGCGCTTCCTAGAGTTATTCCAGAGTGGGAAGGTGTGGCTGTTGCTGGATGGTGTGGATGAGTTGGGGATGCAAAACCGTTCACCCTTAGATTGGGTTTCTTCCCAGCTAGAGGGGTGGGTGAACAATGCACGAGTAGTGTTGAGTTGTCGGTTGAATGTCTGGGAAGCGAATTTGAACGCTTTGGAAGATTTCGAGACGTATCGGCTGTTGAATTTTAGTTATCCCGAACAGGTACAGCAGTTTATCCAGCGGTGGTTTCATCGACAGGGAAACAGTAGTGAACAGTTAGCAAGTGAACAGTTACCAGGTGAACAGTTACCAGGTGAACAGTTAGCAAGTGAACAGTTACCAGGTGAACAGTTATCGAGTGAACAGTTATGGAATGAGTTAGATAAACCAGAACGTCAGCGGTTGCAAGATTTGGTGAAAAATCCTCTGCGGTTAGCGCTGTTGTGTGCAACTTGGCAAGGTGGTGATAAAAGATTACCTGATACTAAGGCGGGACTTTACCATTTATATGTCAAACGCTTCTACTCGTGGAAAGAAAATTGCTTTCCCACTACCGAACAAAAGCAGGAAGAATTAAATGCTGCACTGGGACGTTTAGCGAAACGAGCTATTAATCAAGAAACCTCGCGCTTTCGGTTACAACATCAACTAGTACGTCAGGAATTGGGTGATGAAAAATTTGAGTTAGCGCTACAGTTGGGATGGTTGAATAAAGTTGGTTTGGCTGCGGAGTCTCAAACTGAGGAGGAAGTTTATGCTTTTTACCATCCAACGTTTGAAGAATATTTTGCAGCGTTGAGGGTTGATAATTGGGGTTATTTTCTCACTCATGTTCCTGAGAATCCCAGTAATGGTATTTATCGGATTTTTGAACCGCAGTGGAAAGAGGTGATTTTGCTGTGGTTGGGAAGGGAAGATGTGAAAAAGGAGGAGTTTATTAAGGTGTTGGTTGAGTTTGAGGATGGGTGTGGGGGTTTTTATGGGTATCGTGCCTACTTTCTGGCTGTGGCGGGTATTGCCGAGTTTAAGGATTGTTCCTTAGCTGATGAAATTGTGAAGCAGATTGTTAAGTGGGGCTTTGGTTATTTAAACATTAATAAACAGGAATGGCAGAAATTTCCTGAAGTAATCGCAGCAGAAGCCAATGCAGTAATACCATCAATAAATCGAAGAGAAGCTATTAGTAATTATTTAATTGAGTTAATTCAAAATTGCCAGGATGAATATATTCGTTTAGACGCGGCATATACTTTAGGAAAAATTGATAAATACAATTCTTTAAGCATAACTTCTTTACTTGAATTAATCCAAACTTTTCAAGATGAAAATTTTCGTTGGCTGTCCGCATATTACTTAATAGAAATTGGCAAAGATAATCCTTTCGCCATAAATGCTTTAATTGAATTAAGCAAAACATCTCTGGATGAAAATATTCGTCATTTAACTACATCTGTGCTAGGGGATTCTGTCCAAGATAGTTCTTTTATACAGACTATATTTGAAGAAATTAAAAATGTTCTGGATGGGTCTATTCGTTCTAATTTGGTAGATGGATTAGGAGAAATTGACAAAGATAATCCTCTATACATTACAAATTTAATTGAAATCATCCAAAACTCTGAAAATGAAAGTGATATTCGGTTAAAAGCAATAGATAAATTAGGAGTAATTGGAGAATACAATTCTATAGCCATTACTAATTTAACTGAAATCATCCAATTATATCAGGATGAGAGCGATGAATTTATTCAAGATAGAGCGGCATTTAACTTGGTAAAAATTGGCAAAAAAAATCCTATAACCATAACTACTTTAATTGAATTAATCCAAAGTTCTAAGGATGAAAATACTCGGTTGATAGCGGCATCTATTTTAGAAGAAATTGACAAATATAATTCTCTAGCCATCACTACTTTAGTTGAGTTAATTCAAACATCTCAGCGTGAAGATATTTATGGAATAGCAGCAGCTATTTTAGGAGACATTTTGTTATCAGTTCAGATGGAGAGAGTTGTAACTGCTTTAAGAGGTTGTGTATCAGATGAAACTTACAAAAATGACTATCAGCGATTTGATGATTGCTACTCCGTTATGTGGCAGTGCGCCCAAAATATGAGCTACCCCGAATTCTACCAAGCATGGCACAACGAAGAAGACGCGGGGAAATTGTCATTGCAATCCCAAACATTGCGATCGCATGACTACCCTGACCCTAACTTACTTCAAACCCTGCAAACAGCTATCTCCAACGACACCCAACTCAACCAAACCATCCACCTCATCTGCATCGACACTAGTCAATTCCTGGCACCCGATAACCCCGCTGCGGAAATTTATCTCGAAATGGTGCAGCAAGGTTGTCCGGAACGTCCCCAGGGAGAACCCACAACCATGCAGCAGTTGAAAGTCTATTGGAAACTGTTCAGAACAGTTAAGCGGGTGGTGTTGTTGTTCTACACTGGAGACACAACTGTGTCCCATCCCCACGGTGAGAGATTTTTGGTAGCTTTGAGTAAGTTTGGTGGTACGATTTGTGTTATCGGTGAGAAACCGAGAAAAGATATCGGGTTGCAGTTCTTTTCACCGAGTCAGCCAATGGAAGATGTGCTGCAGTGGTTGCGAGAGGTGTAGGGGAGTAATGTTTCGCGCAAAGATGCAAAGGCGCTAAGTTATCGTCAATTTACACGATAGGGAGACAAAATTTTCGTCTCCCTAGGATTTGGCTATTAATATTAAGGGCGAACGAGGGGACTCGAACCCCCGAATGGTGGAACCACAATCCACTGCCTTAACCACTTGGCTACGCTCGCCATTGCGTTACCTACTATAGCACACTTATAGGAAATAGATCCAGATTTAACTGAGAACAAAAGGATTTTATACTGCGTCCTGAAAGACGGCGAGTATGAAAATGTCTAGCAATCAGAGCGTTTAAGGGTTGGGAAGCATGAAAATCATCACTATTCTGGCATCTGTAGCAGCCGTGGGGGTAGCTGCGGTAAGTGTGGCGATGGCAAAGACGAATCCCTCCCAAGCTGAGTATGAGGAGTATGCTGTTAAGGAATTGAGTCAGTACATCAAAAAGGATGTCTGTAAGAAAGCTCCTTCATTTTTAGATAATTTATTACAAAATCATTGCGCGAAACTTGTAGATAACAATCGCCAGCAAATGCGAGAAATTATTGCTAATCATACAGAAAGGCACGATTTCGTCGTCTTTAGCTTTTATCGCACAGAATTTAAGGTTAGTTCTTTTATACCTAGTTATCGTGTGGAAACCGTGGGAGTATGGGACAAATTCTACACCTATAGCGCCAAACAGGAATAGCTGTAGGGGTGGGGTTTCCCCACCCTTGTCGTTCCAGACAAACATCCTACTCACGGGAGAAGATAATTATATTAATCCCTGCTAAAGACAATACCTAAAATGAAGTTCTGCACCCAAATTGGCTGTCTGCGTCCCCAAAACCCAGATACGGCAAACTTTTGCAGCCGTTGTGGTCAACCTATTTTACTCAAAGACCGCTATTGTCCGGTTTCTCTGTTGGGACGGGGTGGATTTGGCAGAACTTTTTTAGCGGTGGATGAACATATACCCTCAAAACCCCAGTGTGTCATCAAGCAATTGTGCTTTCCCCAGGAAAATGCATGCAGCTTTCTCAAAGCGGTACAATTGTTCCGTCAAGAAGCTAGACGCTTGGATGAGTTGGGAAAGCATCCGCAAATACCGCAATTATTGGCGCATTTTGAACAACAACAGCAACTGTATCTGGTGCAGGAATTTATTCCGGGAAAGACTCTAGCACAGGAATTACGCGACAAAGGCACCTTTGGGGAAGCTGAGATATGGGAATTGCTCAAAGATTTATTACCAGTCCTGCAATTTATCCATACTCAAAAGGTGATTCATCGGGATATTAAACCAGCAAATATTATCCGCAGAAACCCCCAAGGAGATTTAGTATTAATTGATTTTGGTGTGGCTAAAATTATCACCGCTACCGCGCTACAACGCACAGGTACTACGGTGGGAAGTGCGGAATATATGGCACCAGAACAAACGCGAGGGAAAGTAGTTCCAGCTAGTGATTTGTATAGTTTGGGTGTGACTTGTATTTATTTATTGACTGGTGTTTCTCCCTTTGATTTGTTTGATGTTACTAATGATTGTTGGGCTTGGCGAAATTATTTATCATCAGGTAAACAGGTGAGCGATCGCTTGGGTAAAATCCTCGATAAACTTTTACAAAATGCTCTCTCACAGCGCTACAAATCTGCTGATGAAGTATTGTCAGAATTGACAGCCAAACCACAATCAAATCCGACCAAGATAATTTCTCAACCAGTAGCTAATATATCAAATCCTCTGGTAGAGATTGACTATACGAAATTGCGTGATTTATTAGCTGCTGGTAAGTGGCAAAAAGCCGATGAAGAAACTTGGTTCCTAATGTGTCAATCAGTGTGTAAATCCTTTCCCAGCTATCTGTACACAAGTGATATTAACAAGATTCCTTGTGCAGATTTACTAACCATTGACCACCTGTGGATGAAATACAGTAAAGGTCGCTTTGGTTTTAGTGTTCAAAGACAAATCTACGAAAGCGTCGATGGTGATTATGGCAGATTTTGTGCCGTTGTCGGCTGGCAAATTTATAATCCGAATTCAGCGACTTTTAAATATAAGTTATCAGCACCAATGGGACACTTACCCTCATGTATTTGGGCTGGTGGTTCTCAACTGTGGCGTCCCGTGGCTGCTTTAGTTTCTAAGTTAGCAGAATCTGGCATGATTTAGCAGGGATTTATTTATAAATTAACCACAGAGACACAGAGAACACACCAGAAAGAGAAAACAGAGATTCTCACGCAAATATTGATGATTGCTGTAGCTGCGGGATAAGGCTTTGTGGGCTACTGTTTGTTGATTATTTGCTAGTATATATCTTGACGTTTTCGAGTATCCTGTAGCCAATGCCATCTGCATATCTCTTGGTATCCCACGGAAGTCGCGACCCACGACCGGAAATTGCTATGCAGCATTTGGCTAGGTTGGTATGTAATCAAGTGGAAAGCTACGCAAGCGCTAGTATTTTCCATTCTCCCTTAGCTTCACATCCCAAGTGCGAAACCTTGGTGGGTACAGCATATCTAGAATTAGCGCCCCAGCCATTGCACATCCAAATACGTGAATTTGCGGTTAAGGCTCGTGCGGCTGGTTACAACCGAGTGAAAATTTTGCCTCTGTTTCTGCTCCCAGGGGTACATGTAATGGAAGATATCCCGCAAGAAGTCGCACAGGCGGAACAACTATTAGACAAAAGTATTAAAATTGACCTTTTATCCCACCTGGGTAGTCATCCAGGATTGCAGCGCTTGCTGGCAAATCAGATGACTAATATCAATACTGAAGCCTGGATTCTTGTATCTCACGGTAGCCGTCGTCCAGGCTCCCAAAAGCCTGTGGAAGCCTTGGCGGAGGGTTTGGGGGCTGTGGCTGCTTACTGGGCTGTTCCACCTAGTTTAGAGGTGCGCTTAGAGGAGTTGATTGCTGGTGGCTATAGGAGTATTGGGATTATTCCTTACTTTTTGTTTCCAGGGGGAATTACTGATACGATAATCAGCAGGGTAGAGGGGTTAAAATTACAATTTCCTCATAATATAAGTTTCTACATGGCACAGCCAATTGGGACAACTGCAGATTTAGCTCGGATAATTCGGGATTTAATTGGGGAATGAACCACACAGACACAGAGGAAGAGGGGAAGAGGGTGTTGGGTAAGGTTTATTTGGTAGGTGCGGGTCCTGGTGATCCAGGGTTGATGACCCTGAAGGGGAAGGGATTGTTGGAATGTGCGGATGTAGTAGTTTATGATGCTTTGGTGTCTTTGCAAATTCTCGCAATGATTAATCCGGAAGCTGAGAAGATAGACGCAGGTAAGCGCATGGGGAGACACTCCCTGTTGCAGGAGGAGACAACCCATCTACTGATTGAAAAGGCTCAGGATAATGCCATTGTAGTGCGTCTCAAGGGCGGCGATCCATTTGTGTTTGGTCGCGGTGGGGAGGAAATGGAGGATTTGGTTAAAGCGGGGGTGCCGGTAGAAGTGGTGCCGGGGATTACTTCGGGTATTGCGGCACCAGCCTATGCAGGGATTCCTGTCACTCATCGGACATATAGTTCTTCGGTGACATTTGTTACCGGACACGAGGCAATGGGGAAGTATCGTCCGCAGGTAAATTGGCAAGCGATCGCTCACGGTTCACAGACGATAGTAGTTTATATGGGTATACAAAAATTGCCCTATATTGTCCAAGAGTTGCAAAAGGCTGGTTTGAGTCCACAGACTCCCATTGCTTTGGTGCGTTGGGGGACAAGACCAGAGCAGGAAGAATTGATTGGTAATTTAGGGACTATTATAGAACAGGTGGAGACTACCGGATTTACGGCTCCTGCGATTGCCGTGATTGGGAATGTGGTAAATATGCACGGGATTTTACCGGGGTGTCGTCCACTGTAACCAAGAGATTTTAGATTTTGGATGTCCGGATTGATTAAACTAGTTCTAGTACGTCACGTAGAGCGCGATAGCTTCGCTGCCGGAGCGCAGATCGCAACTTAACATTAATTGGACAAGCTTCTGCCATAGTATCTTGGGAAAAGCTTGTCCAATGTCCAACTAATTATTTGTCACCGACTGATGCTTTAAGATAAAGCCACCAATAAAGCCAGTATGGCAGCTATGAAGTAAAAACTACCAACCACTTGCAGTTCTGTCCAACCAGTCAACTCTAGGTGGTGATGCAGGGGTGCCATTTTGAAAAGTCTTTTACCTACACCATCGGGTCCTTTGGTGGCTTTGTAGTAACCCACCTGTAACATCACAGATATGGTTTCGATAAAGAAGATACCGCTGATAATAAACAATCCCCACAGAGAGTTACTCAGTAGCGCTACAGCCGCTAAGGCACCTCCGAGAGCTAAGGAACCAGTGTCTCCCATGAACACACGGGCTGGATTGCGGTTATGCACTAAGAATCCCAGACAACTGCCGCTCATACAAGCACAGAATATCATCAACCCAGGTGCAGTCGGTGCAACTAATATCGCTAAACCCAACAGCGCGATCGCTACTGTTCCCCCAGCCAAACCATCTACTCCATCTGTGAGGTTAGTAGCATTGCTTTCTGCGACCATCACAAATCCAGCCAGAGGCCAGAACAGCAAACCCAAGGGTAATGTCAAACCCCAGGGTAAAGCAATTGTAGTGATATCTGCTGGTTGGGTTAACATCAGCCACAGACAAAACAGTACCGCAAAGCTGACCTGCAATCCCATTTTCATCCGGGGGGAAATCCCCTTGTTGGATTTGCGGCGGAGAATTTGCCAATCATCCAACCAGCCGATGAAACCATAGCTGAGGGTCAATGCCGAAACTGCAAGGACTTTCGGGTCAAAACCAGACCACAGACAAGCGGTAATCAAAGCTGTCGGAACAAAAAACACCCCTCCCATTGTCGGGGTGCCAGCCTTTTTCAGATGCGCTTTTGGTCCGTCTTCGCGAATTATTTGTCCGGCTTTCAGTGCTTGCAACATCGGTACTACTATGTTACCGAGAGCAGCTGATAGAAAGGCACTGACTAGCAGGGGTAGGAATAAACCATGACCCGGCAAGCGATTTGCAGCCAAATCAAATCCCAAGGCTGCTGCGCTTAGCCCTACACCCAGTAATATGGACAGACCTATTCCAGTGATATTTAATCCTTGTCCAGGAGATAGCTTAGCGTCCACTGAATTTTCCTTTCTCTCTCACACCACTTTCCACACTTATATCAGGGCTATCAGGATAAATTAATACCCCATCAGCCAAATTTAAGCATCGTCTAAACCTAAATCGTCATCATCGTCAATATCATCAAAGCTGCCATCATCTACTCCTACGAGGTCGGCAATTTCTGGATCGTCCTCATCCTGAAAATCAGGTTCGTGAACGTCACGCGCAATTAAGCGACCTGTTGACTGTAACCAGTCTAAAAGTGAAGACTCTTGCTTTAAGGGAATTACAGCAGCTCGCTGGCTGCGGGGTTGCTCACGCAAGGGAGAATTTAACATACAGAAAATGAACTGACGAGATGAGAAGCGATCATAGTTTTAGACAACTAGCAGTTTATCACCATTCATTAGGAATACATGCCTTAGTTTACTCCTTTATGTCAATCCCAATGTCAAAAAAATCAAACTTTTGACGTAATACTTGATAATTAAAGACTTAGCTTATATCATCTGACCGCCAGAGGACAGTACAATTAACCTATCCAGGTGCATGGCAGCCAAATAATCATCAAAATATAACCTATGCTGGGCAAGACGGCACTCCTAGAGGCAATTGCTGGTAAAAATCGCGGTCTACTGGCAACTGAGCCTGATAAACAATATATCTTAGCGGCGATCGCTGCTTTAGAAGACCGTAACCCCACACCCCGTCCCGTGGAAGCTTTAGATTTGCTCGATGGCAATTGGCGACTGCTGTACACTACAAGTCTGGAACTATTGAATATTGATAAAGTTCCTTTATTTAACCTAGGTCAAATATACCAGTGTATTCGCTCCCAGACCCAAAGCGTCTACAATATTGCCGAAGTAGCTGGGTTGCCTTATCTTGAAGGATTAGTCAGCGTTGCTGCCCACTTTGAAGCAGTTTCTGAACGCCGTGTGGAAGTTAAATTTGAACGTGCAATCTTTGGATTGCAAAGATTCATCGGCTACCAATCTCCAGATAGTTTTATTGACAACATCCTCAGTGGTAAAAAGTTTGCTGCTATTGATTTCCAAATTACCAATCAACAACGACAAGGCTGGCTAGATATTACCTATCTAGATAAAGACCTGCGTATCGGACGCGGCAATGAAGGCAGCGTATTTGTCCTGACAAAATAACGCAGGTCTGGTCATTGGTTGACCTATGTCTATCTAGACAAGTCATTAATCGAAACACAACTAAATAGATTTATATAGTTATTTCCTCAAGCGTTAAAGTAGCAGGGATTACAAATCCTCAAAAATAAAAGTTAAAAATGTCAAGATAAAATCAACAGTATTTGTAGTGTTTTCACTAACCGCATATTTATCTAGCTAGAATTGATGTAACTAATAACCAGTTAAAAAAATGTTATTAACATTCATATTAACTAATTATCCCCATGCTGGGCAATGAAGATTGCTTATAAACTAGAATCATGGTTGATACACAAACATCACTGTTGCGAATTTCTCAAGGGCAGCTGAATATAATAGAACGCTGTCCCCGACAGTTTCAGCATACATACCTAGAGCAGCTTGCTTCCCTAGCAAATCCGGAACAACAGGAAAAACAAAACCTAGGAAGTCGCTTTCACCTACTGATGCAGCAACGAGAAATGGGGTTGCCAATTGATTCCCTACTGCAAGAAGATGAAGAAATCCAGCAGTGGATGGTAGCATTTGCTCAAGCAGCACCAGAAATTGTCTATCCGAGTCCAGATGAGCAAACTTTCCGGCACAGCGAACATTATCGCACGCTACAAGTAGATAATTATTTATTAACAGTTATTTATGACTTGTTAATTGCGGATGCTTCCCACGCTCAAATTCTTGACTGGAAAACCTATCCCAAACCACCAAATAAACGCCAATTACAAAATAACTGGCAGACACGTCTTTATATGTATGTCTTAGCAGAAACCAGCGAATATTTACCAGAAAATATTTCTATGACTTATTGGTTTGTCCAAAGCGAAGCTAAGTCTAAAAATATGAAAAATATGAAAAATATTAAAAATATGAAAAATATTAAATTTAATTATACTTCCCACCAGCACGAACAAACCAGAAAAAAGCTCAAAAAATTTTTAAATCAATTAACAAATTATTTAACAAACTACGAAAAAGGCAAACCATTTCCCCAGGTTCAAGAAGGAAGCAAACACTGCGATTATTGTCAGTATGCGCCTCGCTGTCAAAGGCATAATTTCAGAGAAACCGAGCTAGCAACAGAGACATTCTTAGTTAGTATAGATAATATTCAAGAAGTTTCTCTTTAAGAGAATGGGTAATGAATAATAGAAAAAAATTCCATTCCCCAATCCAACTATACCCAATTACCTATTCCCTATTACCGATTACCTAATAACTAACATTTATGAATTCTGATAAAGCTGATGCGATTTACGTGCGGGAATTAGGAATTGATGACATTGCTCCGGTGTACCATCTAGGGGAAGAATTGTTTACGAGCGATTTGTATCCCTATTTATATCGCACTTGGGATGAATGGGAGGTGATTGGACTTTACAACACCGATCCTGATTACTGTCTGGTCGCGGAAATTGAAGGACAATTAGCTGGATTTGTGTTGGGAACTATCATCACCAAAGCATCCTGGACTTATGGTTACATTCTCTGGTTAGGAGTTAATCCTAATTTTCAGCGTCGTGGTGTCGCAGACAGGTTAGTTGATACCCTAGTAGAACGGATGATTGAAGATGGAGCGCGGTTTATGCTGGTAGATACTGACCCCGCTAATGCTCCAGCAGTTAAGTTTTTTACCCGCAAAGGTTTTGGGAACATCCGACAGCACATTTTCCTGTCGATGAATTTAAGCAAACACGAATATTTTGGTAGACTGATAGCCTATGAACGCCAGAAAGCGGAAAGAGCAGGTTATAGAGTAGCACGCTCCCGCACAATCCGCACTGCTAAACCTGAAGCTACTACCAGTGAAGTCGTCCTCAATCGCCTATTATCTGAGGAAGAATCGGGTGATAATTCGTAATTATCAGGAATTAATGACTAATAACTAATAACTAATAACTAATGACCAATGACCAATGACCAATGACTAATGAGCAATGGATTTTAACAGCAGTTCAACAGCCACCAGAATGGTTTATCGTAGCGGTGAGAAAACACGCACCTAATATTTCTGGTGAATATGCTGCTGTATTATTATGGCAAAGAGGAATTAGAAATGAGTCGCAATTAGCGGGGTTTGTGAATTTCAAAATTTACCAGCCAGCTAGTCCATTTGAGTTTGGACAAGAAATGCATCTGGCGGTGAACAGGCTAGAATTAGCCAGAAAACAAGGTGAAAAAGTCGCCATTTGGGGAGATTTTGACGCTGATGGGATTACTTCCACTGCTGTATTGTGGGATGGCTTGGGAGAGTTTTTTCAGCCAAATAAGCAGCTAATTTACTACATTCCTAATCGGTTAACCGAATCTCACGGACTCAATTTACCGGGAATTGACAGCCTTTTTGAGCATGGTTGTAAATTAATCGTGACTTGCGATACAGGTAGCACGAATATCTCGGAAATTGAATATGCAAATCAATTAGGTATAGATGTTATTGTTACAGACCATCATACCCTACCCCCACAACGTCCCCCTGTCACGGCAATTATCAACCCCCGTTATTTGCATGAAGACCATCAACTGTTTCATCTTTCGGGAGTTGCAGTAGCGTATAAACTCGTAGAAGCTTTGTATGAGGTTTTACCGGAAATTCCTCGGCAACCGTTAGCAGAATTATGGGATTTAGTGGCAATTGGGTTAATTGCTGATTTGGTGCAATTGAGTGGAGATTGTCGCTATTTAGCGCAGTTGGGGATTGAAAGGCTGCAAGAGGATTATAAACAGCCGCCTCAGATGCGACGACGACCGGGTGTAGGGAAATTATTAGAACTATGTCACAGAAGTGGCGATCGCCCCACAGATATTTCTTTTGGTCTGGGTCCGAGAATTAATGCCGTCAGTCGGATTCACGGCAATGCCAGATTTTGCGTAGAATTATTAACCAGCCGTGATATCCAGCGTGTCCATCAGTTAGCGCAAGACACGGAATTAGCAAACACCCGCCGTAAGTCTTTGCAAAAAGACGTAGCTCAGCAAGTTAACCAGAAGCTCAAACAGCTAGATTTATCCACTACTAGTGTCATTGTCCTGGAAGACCCCCAATGGCAGCTAGGGGTCTTGGGTTTAGTTGCAGGACAGATAGCTCAGTCCACGGGACGACCAACGATTTTGTTGAGTACCGCAGGAGCAACGGATGTGGTAGCTGATGTAGCGGATGAGTTAGCTGTTACATCCCCTATCCCTTGCGCTAGGGGTTCCGCTCGTTCGGTGAATTCGGTAGATTTATATCAGTTGGTGAAAGACCAAGCTCACCTTTTGCATCGGTTTGGCGGACATCCCTTTGCAGCCGGGTTGAGTTTACCAGTGGAGAATATCCCTTTGTTTACTGCAGCGATTAACCAACGCTTGCGACAATCCGGGGAATCTAGTTTGTTAACCCCAACTGTCCAGGCTGATGCTTGTGTGACGGTGGCGGATTTAGGTAAAGATTTATTTCTAGAACTGAAATTGCTGGAACCTTGTGGTATAGGTAATCCCGTCCCGAAACTGCTGATTCAAAACTGCTGGTTTGAAAATCCCCGACATCGCCATCAGCAGGATTTACAAGGGAAAAAAGTGCAGTATATCAAAACTGAGTTTTTGCTGCGGGATGATTCCACTCTTATCAGTTTTCCCGGTGTCTGGTGGGAACATTACACTTGGGAATTACCCCAAGGACGCTGTGATTGCATAGTAGAATTAGACTACAACACCTTTAAAAAAGCCTATGAAATTCGATTGCTTGCTGTGCGTCCATCTGTGAATTCGGCACCCAGTAGCAGTACGGTTAAGATGGCAAAGGAATTAATACTAGATTGGCGGGAGATTTATCAGGATAAATACGCTGATTGGGCGGAAAGACGCGCTGCTATCCCATCTGTGGAGCATTCTGCACTCCTGATGACGGAGTGTCCTACTAGTTGGGATGATTTACGCGCTTGGTTGCGGCGAGCAATATACAATCAACAACAGCTTGCGATCGCATGGTCAACTCCCTCCCAGCCATCTGCTAGGGAAATTTGGTTAACTCTGGTGGGAATTGCTAAATACCTCAGCCGTACCCAGCAATCAGTGACTCGTGTGCAGATGTTGGAGAAATTGCGTATTGGAGACCAAGCTCTACATTTAGGGTTTCGTGCTTTGAGGGCTGTGGGATTTAAAATCGAACGTCAAGACCGGAGTTTACAACTGACTCAGCATTCCCAGGTAGATAAAACCATTGCAGATGCTGCGGTAGAACAGTTTTTAGCAGCCGTCCGCGAAGAGCAATTTCAAAGACAATATTTTGCTCAAGTACCGCTGTCTACCATTCAAGCAGTCGCAACACTGGTGATTGGCTAGCAATAAGTCGCTAAAACTCCTAGAATATTTCAGAAACCAACTAGCGCTTTGCAACTGTAAGCAGTATTTATGCCTCCTCGCTGGCCTCGTAAACCCGATCGCAAAGACCCAGAGTACCGCAAGTTAGATGACCGGATGAATTTTGCTGTTCATGTGATGATTGCGGCTTTAATTAATTCTGGGTTGTGGTTCTTTCATAATCTCACAGATGTTTCCTGGGAATGGCTACCGTGGGTCACAGGTGGCTGGGTAACTTTATTATTGGCGCATCTGATTTATATTTCTGCGATCGCTGACTATTCACATTCACCACCAACATCCACCTAAACCTTGCTCATCTCGAACAAAGCAATCTAGAGACGACGCTGGTCGCCTCTATTTTAGTAAATTGAATTACTGTAGTGCCTGTGGAATTTGGTGTCGTGTCAAAGTTTTGTGACAATACATAATTTTCGGAAAAAACAATAGACCTGTTGCACCTAAGAGCGAAAAAAGAATCATTAACCGCCGATAAACGCCGTAGGCGAAGCCTGCGCCAAGGGCGCATAAAACGCCGATAAATTCCGATAAGTTATCTGTAGTCCCATCGTCCCTAGTTCTCAAACCCGATTTACAATTAAGAATAGTAAATATTCCTATAGCATTGTTTAAATTTAATTAAAAATGTTGCTGTCACAGCTTTCGCAAACCGTCTCATTCCCTGAAAATCCAGCAAAAGAGCCTGGTTACGACTATGATTTGGCGATTGTTGGTGCTGGTATCGTTGGTTTAACCCTAGCTAGTGCTTTAAAGGATTCTGGGTTAAGGGTGGTGCTGATTGAGGCAAAAGAACAATCAGCCGCAGTGGCTAAGGGACAAGCTTATGCTATTCATCTGATATCGAGTCGGATTTGGCAGGGAATTGGTGTATGGGATAAAATCCGCCCTGGGATTGAAAAGTTTCAACAAGTTCGCATGTCCGATGCTGACCATCCGGGGATAGTGGAATTTTACACTACAGATTTGGGAGAACAAGATTTGGGTTATGTGGCGGAACATCAAGCGCTACTGCGACCTTTGCAAGAGTTTGTCCGGGAATGTGCTAATGTGACTTATCTATGTCCAGCATTGGTGATTAATAAGCAATATTATCCCGATGCTGTGGCGATAGATATTAAGATGGGTGAGCAAACCCAAACTCTTCGGACTAAGTTACTTGTAGCTGCCGATGGAGCGCGATCGCCGATTCGCTCTTCATCTGGGATTAAGACCCGTGGTTGGCAGTATTGGCAATCCTGTATTGTTGCTTTTGTGAAGCCAGAAAAGTCTCATAACCATACAGCATACGAGAAATTTTGGTCGAGTGGACCTTTAGCAATTTTACCTCTGCCAGGGAACCGTTGTCGGATTGTCTGGACTGCTCCCCATGAGGAAGCAAAAGCCATCTGCGCTTTGGATGACGAGCAATTTTTGGCAGAATTAACCAAGCGCTATGGTACTCAAATGGGTAAGCTGGAATTAGAGGGGTCGCGCTTTGTTTTTCCAGTGCAACTGATGCAAAGTGATAAGTACGTCTTACCTAGACTAGCGTTAGTTGGGGATGCCGCCCATACTTGTCATCCTGTAGGGGGACAGGGATTGAATTTAGGCATTCGCGATGCAGCGGCTTTAGCTCAAGTCTTACAAGCAGCACACACCGCAGGTAAAGATATAGGTGATATCCGTATTCTCCAACGTTACGAACGCTGGCGCAAGCGCGAGAATCTGACGATTTTAGGTTTTACTGACTTGTTGGATCGGATGTTTTCTAATAACTTTTTACTGTTAGTGATTTTGCGGAGATTTGGTTTATGGATGATGCGGCGACTGCCTTTTATCAAGGTATTTGCTCTCAAATTGATGGTTGGTTTCCTAGGGAAGACGCCAGAATTAGCGCAAAATCAACCTTAGAATGACTGGGGACTAATGACTAACATGCTTGTTATTCCGCGCATAATCGGACAAATTTTTAGCTAGGAGCATGAAATCTGATGGCATCATCACTAAAGTGGTGGTGTTATTTTCTGCCCCAATTTCTGTGAGCATTTGCAAGCGACGTAATTCTAAGGCTGCGGGGTTTTCCATGATTTTTTGGGAAGCTTCAGATAACTTAATGGATGCTTCTTGTTCGGCAGCTGCTTTAATTAACCGAGCGCGTTTTTCGCGGACTGCTTCTGCTTCTTTTGCCATTGCTCTTTGCATAGCCGGGGGAATTTCGACATCTTTCATTTCCACCCGCTCGATGACTACTCCCCAAGGTTCAGTGATTTCATCGACAATTTCTTGGACTCTAGTATTAATTTTGTCGCGATTTTGCAGAACATCATCTAAAATGTGTTGTCCGACAACATTACGTAGAGTTGTCAAAGCAGTTTGATAAACGGCTAACTCGTAGTTTTCTACCTTATTGATAGCTTTGGAAGCGTCAAGAATGCGATAGTAAAGCACTGCATTGACTCTAATGGTTACGCTATCGGCAGTTACAGTTTCTTGGGGTTCGATATTGACGGTTTTAGTCCGAATATCAACCTGGGTTTTTTGGTCAACAATGGGTACAATCCAATATAAGCCGGGTCCCATGACACCTTTAATTCTGCCTAAACGAAAAATAACGCCGCGTTGATATTCTCGGTCTAGCTTGACTCCGGAAGCTCCCATCGCCATTAGGAGCGCCAAAAAACCAACAATGATAGTGTTCATTTGTTATGAAGATATTAAATAATTCTATTCTATTCCCTAAAGCAGATGCGCCTAGGTAAATTACGTGTTTTGCCACTAATAATTACAAATCTTCACGCTGTAGTCATGACGGAGAATGAGCAATTTATGTTACTAAATTAATAATCTAAAATTGACAATTGTTAATCAGCAGCGCTGTTAATGATAAAGTTTCAAGCAATTAACCTCGTGTTTATAGCCAGTATCAATGCTGAATAAGCGACGTAAGAAGCGAATTCCTCTCATAGCTGCGGTTGCAGGGCTAATAGCCTTGGTTGCAGGGGCATCTGTGTCGTTCACTAAGCACGGAAAATTGGAGCGGTGGTTCGGTGAAAATAATCTCCAACCCCAGAAATCTGCTCAACAGAACCAACCCCAATCAGCAGTTTTCCCCCTGATTTCACTTCCCCCAGAACAGCGACGGGAAAAGTTAGAATCCATAGCCAATGGATTTCCATCTTCAGACCGGAATCGCGCTCGTTATCTTTTGGGGACGGACTTACTGGAACAAAAAAAAGCCAGGGAAGCGCTGACGTTTTTAGAAGGATTGGACAAGGAGTATAAAGTTCTAGCGCCCTATATACTTTTAAAGTCAGCCCAAGCCTACGATATGATTGGGGCAAATAAACAAGCCCTAGAACTAAGAGAGGAAGTCCTCAAAAGCCATCCCAAAAATCCAGCCGCTGCTAAGGCAATGTATATTTTGGGTAAGAAAGAATCACAGTATCGCGATCGCACTGTTAAGGAATTTCCCTCCCATCCCCTAACTTGGGAAATTGCTCGTCAAAGATTGCGACAGAACCCCAATCAACGCTCCTTGCAGATGTTACTGGCAAGATACTCCTTTGACCAACCAGGGATTGTTGGTATCTTAGACCAGATAATGTATCAGGCTACCAGCACAGGCGCAGATGTATCCCTCAAACCGGAAGATTGGGAAGTCATCGCTTTGGGTTACTGGGAAAATAACATCTATGGTAAAGCCGGTGCTGCTTACAGTCGCGCACCGCGCAACCCTGTGAATTTATACCGTGTTGGTAGGGGATTTCAACTAGATAATAAACGGGAATCGGCGATAAACGGCTATGAAGACTTAATCAAAGCCTTTCCAGAGGCGAGAGAAACGGGTGACGCTTTGTTGCGGCTAGCAGACATGAGCAAAACACCCCAAGACGCCATAGCCTATCTTGACAGGGTAATAGGGAAATTTCCTGACCAAGCAGGGAAAGCACTCACTAAAAAAGCCGACATTCTCGACAAGCTGAATAATAAAAAAGCCGCCGAGGAAGCACGGCAAGTGTTAATTTCTAAGTTCGGTAAATCTGAGGAAGCTGCTGAGTACCGCTGGGAAGTGGCAGAGAAAAAAGCAGCCGCCAAAGACTACAAAGCCGCTTGGCAATGGGCAGGACCCATCCCCACCACTAACCACGAAAGTATTTTGGCACCACGGGCTGGTTTTTGGGTAGGTAAATGGGCAACGGAACTGGGACGCAAAGAAGACGCAAAAAAAGCTTTTGAGTATGTTATAGCAGAGTTTCCCTTCTCTTACTACGCCTGGCGTTCCGCAGCTATTATCGGGCTGAATGTCGGTAACTTTAACACCGTGCGTCAAATGACACCAGCGATTTCACCACCACAACGTCCAGTGCCGTTAGCAGGTTCGGAGACTTTGAGGGAATTGTATCTGTTGGGTGAAGACGAAGACGCTTGGATGCACTGGCAAACAGAATTTGTCAACAAGAAACAGCCGACAATCAAAGAACAATTTACCGAGGGACTAATGCGAATGTCCCAGGGAGAATACTTAATTGGAATTGCCAAAATTTCTACTTTGGAAGACCGGGAAAAACCGGAAGAAAAAGCAGAATACGAACAACTGCGGAAACAGATATACTACTGGAGAGCGCGTTACCCCTTTCCCTACCAAACAGAGATTAAAAATTGGTCACAACAACGTCAGCTTAATTCGCTGCTAGTAACAGCCTTGATGCGTCAAGAATCGCGGTTTGAGAAGAAAATCCGTTCTGTGGTGGGTGCAACAGGGTTAATGCAGGTAATGCCATCTACAGGGAAGTGGATAGCAGAGAAAATCAAGTTGGAAAAGTTCGACCTGGAAAATCCCGACGATAATATCAAACTGGGTACTTGGTATCTGGATCATACCCACGAGCAGTATGACAACAACTCCTTACTGGCGATCGCTAGTTACAACGCAGGTCCGGGGAACGTATCCAAATGGCTGAGGGAGCTACCTACCAGCGATCCAGATTTATTTGTGGAAGACATACCTTTCAAAGAAACCAAAAACTATGTCCGCCAAGTATTTGGTAACTACTGGAACTATCTGCGGCTATACAATCCAGAGATTGCTCAGTTAGTGGCAAAATATTCAGATGAGCAACCAAAAGTACCCCAATAATCCGGAAAATAATTCCCAATGGGGGGTTCTGGAACAGGGATGTTTTTCTAAGCGTTGTTTTGCTTCCCCAGATAAAATGGTTAACAAATATTGCTCACTCCCTGACCCATGACCCCTTCACAAGAAGTAAACACCGCCGCTCCTCCCACCCCAGACCTCGAAGGATACGGCAATCCAGCATTTGATAACCCTGATGATGAACTACCAGGGGAAGTCGAAATGTCGCTGTTCGACCACCTAGAAGAGTTGCGTGGGCGGATATTTTATTCCCTGATTGCTGTCGGGGTGGGTATGCTGGGCTGCTTCTTGTTCTCGAAGCAGATTGTCCAGATGCTGGAAATACCCGCTAAGGGAGTCAAATTTCTCCAACTCGCTCCGGGAGAATACTTCTTTGTCACGATCAAAGTCGCCGGTTACAGCGGTATCCTGGTTGCTAGTCCGTTTATTCTTTACCAAATTATCCAATTTGTCCTCCCCGGACTGACACGTCGGGAACGTCGCTTGCTCGCTCCGGTGGTTTTAGGGTCAAGCGTGCTGTTTGTCGCTGGGATAGCCTTCGGGTACACCCTGTTAGTTCCAGCCGCATTAAAATTTTTCATCAGCTACGGCGCTGATGTCGTCGAACAGCTATGGTCAATTGACAAGTATTTTGAATTTGTACTGTTGCTGTTGTTCAGCACTGGGTTAGCATTCCAAGTTCCAGTAATTCAAATGGTACTTGCCTTTTTGGGGATTGTTTCTTCCCAAAGAATGCTCTCTGGCTGGAGGTATGTAATTTTGGCAGCAGTAGTTTTAGGAGCCATTATTACCCCATCCACTGACCCCTTAACCCAAAGCCTCCTAGCCGGAGCCGTACTGGGATTGTACTTTGGTGGGATTGGATTTGTGCGGATGCTAGGTAAATGATATCAATTAGCTTCTTGGCGAACAAGCGCATCTTGGCGGTTAAACTATCCACTCCGAAGACCTCTGTCCCAAATCTAAGGGAATACTCACTGCCTTACCCAGACGGGGACGCTCCTTGGTTTTTTGAATAAACCCCTGGACTTGCTCCGCAGCCCCTAAAGCCTGAAGATAGCTAGCAATATCATCTAAATGCTCTATATATTCAGCTTGAGACATGGGAAAAGAAACCTGCTCCAAATATTTCCACATCACTTGCAGAAATATCTTTCCCTGAGTCCGGCGTAACTGGACATCATAAGAGCGTCCCCACTTATTCAGCAACAGTTGGTGTAAGTCCTCTCCAGTCATAAAGTTTAATGTCGGATTTGCTAGCTGATTGTTTACATTTCGTTATGTATTTGGATGTCCGTAACTCAGGTATGATACCAATATAAAGAAATGTAATAATACCCAGGGAAATGCTAGAAATATCTTTGACTAGAAACCTCTAGCGTTCATACGGGTGTTTTCATCTCGACTCGGAGCAAACAAGAGATTCTCACGCTCTCGCAGTTAGATGATAATAAGTAACAAAAATACAAACAGAGCGTGCGGTAAGATATGGCTGAATTTTCAGAATCAATGGACGTTCCCGATATGGGGCGTCGTCAATTCATGAACCTGCTCACTTTTGGGACTGTCACTGGAGTAGCTCTGGGGGCATTATATCCGGTTGTCAAATATTTTATTCCACCTGCTAGCGGCAGTGGTGGTGGTAGTACAACCGCAAAAGATGCTTTGGGTAATGATGTCCTCGTCAGCCAATGGTTGGAAACCCATTTACCAGGAGACCATAGCCTAGTTCAAGGACTCAAAGGCGACCCTACTTATATGGTCGTAGAAGGTGATGGGGTTATCAGTAACTACGGTATTAACGCCATTTGCACCCACTTGGGTTGCGTTGTACCCTGGAATGCTGCTGAAAACAAGTTTAAGTGCCCCTGTCACGGTTCACAGTACGATGCGACTGGTAAGGTAGTCCGCGGTCCTGCACCTCTGTCTTTGGCTCTAGCTCATGTCAACGTAGAGAACGATAAGATTGCCTTGTCACCCTGGACGGAAACTGACTTCCGCACTGGTGAAGAACCCTGGTGGGCTTAATCAGTAGACAGTCCACCAGTCCACCCGTCAGTAGTCCTTCATTCAATAGTCATTTAATGTGACCCTTGACTAATGACTAATGACTAATGACTAATGACTAATGACTAACATTTCAGAGAATCTTTGTCCTTGAAGAGATGAGAAAAGCTTGTTTGAGAGCGAGAATGACTCGCAGCGCTAGAGCAATAGTAAAGATGGCGATGGTTGTCATCGCTACGGTGGCATTTTTCTTCACCAGCGACCTAGCCCTTCCCCAATCCGCTGCTGCCTATCCTTTCTGGGCACAGGCTACTTATCCGGAAACTCCCCGCGAACCGACCGGACGCATTGTATGTGCTAACTGTCATTTGGCTGCTAAGCCTGCGGAAGTGGAAGTTCCTCAATCGGTTTTACCTGACAGCGTTTTCAAAGCCATTGTGAAAATCCCCTACGACACCAGCGTCCAACAAGTAGGTGCGGATGGCTCCAAAGTCGGCTTGAACGTTGGTGCTGTATTGATGTTGCCTGAAGGCTTCCAAATTGCTCCAGAGGAGCGCATTCCCGAAGAAATGAAGGAAGAGGTCGGCGATGTCTACTTCCAGTCCTATGGCGAAGGTAAAGACAACGTAATCATCGTCGGACCCTTACCCGGCGAACAGTATCAAGAAATTGTCTTCCCCGTTCTTTCTCCCAACCCAGCAGCCGATAAGAATATCCACTTTGGTAAATATTCTGTTCACCTCGGTGCTAACCGGGGACGCGGACAAGTCTACCCGACTGGTGAAAAGAGCAATAACAACCTGTTCACCGCTTCCGCTGCTGGTACAATTACAGGCATTAGCAAGGTAGAAGACGAAGACGCTGGTACTACCACTTACCAAGTTAGCATCAAAACTGAAGATGGTAGCACTGTGGTTGATAGCGTTCCCGCAGGTCCTGAATTGATTGTCTCTGAAGGACAAACTCTTAAAGCTGGTGATGCTTTAACCAACAACCCCAACGTTGGTGGTTTTGGTCAAGAAGATACCGAAATTGTGCTACAAGACCCCAGAAGAGTTCAATGGTTGATTGCCTTCGTAGCACTGGTTATGTTGGCTCAAACCCTGCTGGTACTCAAGAAGAAGCAAATTGAAAAAGTTCAAGCAGCTGAAATGAATTTCTAGGTTTGGCTTGGGTGAATTACTCCTTGCGGGACAGGCTTATAGCCTGTCTTTTTTTGTTTAACTTACCAGTTAACCAGTTAAGTTCCCCAATGTCGGGACGATCGCTTGGTTAATTAAACTGATGTGATATCACATCGTTTAGGTATTTAAACTGCAAAACTCTGTTTGCTGACGGGGTTAAATATGGGTTATAAAAAACCCCAATAAGGCGCTTCAGATTATACATTTTTATACTAACACGAAAAATTGATAAAATATCAATCGCCGAAACCCTATATTTAGCGTGAACTTAATGAAAAAATTTCCTATAATTATTGAGAAACAAGCACTTTCTTGAGAAAAGGTGAACTTAATAAAATTTCATAATTCAAATAGCTTATAGGATTCCTGGTTAGGGGAGACAAAATCCATCCTAGTCAGTTCTTTTTGAGTGCGATCGCGTTTACTGTTGAAGCTGAATTGTGAGCGATCGCGCTGCTAAGACACTCCAAGAGGAGGTTATATTTTTGTTAACTTAGTTGTAAGTCCTAGAAGCTGCTAATAAAATAGACTTCTTGCACTCCGACACGAAAAATTAAATAATTAACCGCCGTAGGCGAAGCCTGCGCCCTTGGCGCATAAAACGCCGATAAACGCCGATAAACGCCGTTCGCGTAGCCTACGCTCAAGGGCGCATAGAAATTTACTTTTGCTCATAGGTCTAATAGTCTTGTGTCACATTTCTATTCCAAAGGAAACCCAGGGATAATTTCATCAA
>JAYKJH010000016.1:0-15799 GCA_035285345.1 Nostocaceae cyanobacterium
AGGGGCACTCGGAAAGTTAACGCTCTTTGGAGAGAACTACCTCTGGGTTAGATACCGCAAGGGGTCTAATCTAAGTGGACTCGTTGAATCAAGAATCTCCTCGCCTTTAGGCAGGAGAGTGTCAAAAACATGAGATATCAGCCATCAGGCATTAGTGACTAATGACTAATGACTAATGACTAATGACTAATGACTAATCACTCTTGACTAACTTGCCCACAGTATGTATATCCCCAATACAGCAGCAGTACATGCCCAGAGAGTAGACCAGATGGGATGATAGCTATTAACGGTCCTGCCAGATTGAGTCCGTAAGGTTTCAATGTCAATCCAGGGGGTTGCACCACGTCGAAACCAGCCTGTAAGCATAACCTGACGACCAATTAAATCCTTGGTAGATGATGACTTAGAAGGTGAAGGAAGGTGGTGTAATTTCACCAACTGGTTGCCAACCTGAAATACTAAGTCTTGTCCCCACCAGTTACACACCCCACGACGACCTAGGAGTTTACCGCTAATCCGCACGGGATGGCTTTGACTAGGTAGGTCTGTTGGACTGGCTAATAAGTCGAGTAAATCGGGGTCAGTTTGGACTTGGGAAGGCTTAATATCGGGAAAGAAGGAATTAATCCGCACAAAAGTACCGATGCTCCAACCAATTAAGGCGCTCCCGATAATGAATGACAAATCCTCGTAAATCCAATATAAGTTTAAAAATCCCAATCTCAAGGCTATTTGCCAAACTAACCACAACAACCCAGCCGCAGCAGGACCGACTAACATTCCCAACCAGGGAGCGATTTGTCGGTAAAAAGCACTGCGGTTAATGGTTGCTGGCTCTGTGGTAGGCTGTAAATCGAGTTCTGGTTGCAAACGCCATTGACGGGCTATTTGACACAGCCGTAGGGTGCGATCGCCGATTAAGGCATGGGTGTTGTTAATGGCGAATAAATAGCGATAGGGATTGAGATAATCCCATTTCAAGGCGGGTTCAATGGCGGTATGGGAAACTAAACTCCCCAGACTCAAGGCTTGTTGATAGCCTACCGGGGCAAGCAGGTTTAAACTTTCTAGTTGGGGGTTGGTCTGTCCTTGATTAGTTATATCATCGGCAATCCCTTGAGCTATCTTGAGTAAAGCACGAATCAGACCGTTGGGATTGCCAGTAATTTCTACCGCCGTGCGATCGCACAAGTAAAGCCTTACCTGGGACAACCACAACCCAGTTCCTGTCAACAGACTCCAAACTAGATAAGCAAGGCTAGCAATTGCTGTCGCTAGGGAACGTAAAATTTTGTTATCGATTCTGTCTCCCCAGTGCGAAATGTGCATATAAATTCCGTAGGGGAAAAGTGTTACTAATAGTACCAAAGACATCAAAACAAAGTCTTTGTGTTTGATATGACCTAATTGAGTAGCGTAAATTGCCGCAATTTCATCATCAGCTAATAGTTCTAGAAGTCCCTGAGAGACTACTATTCTGGCGGTACGGGGTAAATTACCATAGGTCAGAGCAATGGGGGACTTCAAAGGTATAGTTGCCAAGTTTGGTACTGACCAACCCCGCTGACGACAATAGCGTTGGAGTACTCGGCTGGCTTCGGGACTGTAGTTTGTTAAGGAGTTCAGGTCAAGCGATCGCCGACCATAAAAAGCTTCCAGTACTGCATCCAACAACCAAGGTGATAAAACAAGCAGCAACACTAGCGCTAGAAGTAAAAGTGCTGTTGGGTCGGCGTAGAATAGCTGAATAGGTTCAAGAAATGGTAGCTTGACTAAAATATCGTTCGTTACAGCCATGACGAACTGTAGAATTGCCCTAATTACCCAAAACAGAGCAACGGCACTACCTACCGACAGCATCCACAAAGGGATTAAACTAACTGGTTTTAAATTTGAAGAGCGTTGCGCTCGTCCTGCTTGTCGCCAATTACTAGGGGTTGGGAACTGGGTAATAGAGATTGATTCCTGTAGGGGTGGGGTTTCCCCACCCACAGTCATTGCAGCTTCAGGAATTGGCGTCTTGGGGTGGGAACTAACCAGTGGAGAGGGAGAATCTGAGGATGGGTAAAGAGATTCTTCCCAATTCCCAATTCCCGCGTCACCAGTCCCTTGTTCCCCCATATCCTCTTCCACGGGACTAGGTGGGGATGAACTGTCAAAGGGAACAAAACCTGTAATATTTGTTTGTGTTTGTGTAGCTTTTTTTTGCTTTTTTGTTAAAGATTTTTGCCGGTGAATCGCCCAGTCTCTAAGTTGAGCATATTTGCTTTGACTGAGAGTCTGACAAAGGGCGATCGCTTTATCGATTTCGCCGCAACGTTCATAAGCCACGACTAACCCGCGCATGGCTTTTAGTCCAGTTTTTTCGGTCTCTAAAGCTTGAGAAACGGCTTCTAGATAATCAATCGCAGTTTGATAATCTCCTTGTTTGAGGGCGGTTAAACCAGCCTCCAGAGACGAGTCGGGATGTGCAGACATAGTAATTTTCCCACTCCAGTCTCTTTCAAGATACCCAAACTTCCGCTGTTAGTAATCATGGGTAATGGGTAATAGGGTAGAGAGCATGGGTGGAAAATAACTATTCACTATTCACTGTTCACTAGACATCTCCTAAAAAGACGATAAAAGCCTTGTGGGGTTAGGGTCGATAACTCATTTCGGGAGATGTCTACTATTCACTATTCACTATTCACTATTCACTGTGGACGGTTGACGGTGAACATTGAACAGTCAACTCTCCACTATTCCCCATTCCCCATGACCCCAACCCTATTCACCATCTACTACTGGTTGAGATGAACTAACGGGTGCGATCGCACTTAATTTCAAATCTGGATGGTCTTGGAGCAACTGATTGACATTCCACTCGTTACGGAAGAGCAATACCGGGCGTCCCATGCTGTCTTTAACGGTGGTAGTGTTGAATATACGCCCTAGCTTGTTTAAGACTTCCCAACCCCCTTCTAGCCAACGAGCGACGCTGTAGGGCAACAATTCCAGGATGGTCTCCACCCCATACTCATTTTGCAAGCGGAATTGGACTACCTCAAATTGCAGTTGTCCCACAGCAGCGAGGATGGGGTCGCGTTTTGCCTCATCTGTTGAGTACATAATTTGCACTGCCCCTTCTTCTCGTAATTCTGAGACACCTTTTTGGAATTGCTTGAATTTAGAAGGGTTAGGGTTTCTTAGTGTGGCAAATAGTTCTGGAGAAAAGTAAGGAATTCCCTCATATTCCAGTTTTTTTCCCGTATAAATCGTATCGCCTATGGCAAACACACCGGGGTTATTCAAACCAATGACATCACCGGGATAAGCTGCATCAATGGATTCTCTTTCTTGGGCGAAGAGTTTTTGCGGACGGGACAGACGGATGCTTTTACCAGTGCGAGCATGGTTTACCATCATGTCTTTTTCAAATCTCCCAGTGCAGACACGGATAAACGCCACCCTGTCGCGATGTTTTGGGTCCATATTCGCCTGAAGTTTGAAGACAAAGCCAGAAAATTCTGGATAACTCGGCTCGACTTCACCAATGGTAGTATTGTAGGAACCTGGTTTGAGGGCGTATTTTAGGAAGTATTTCAAGAACAGTTCGACGCCGAAGTTGGTCATAGCGCTACCAAAAAACACCGGGGTCATTTTTCCTTGATGTACCAAATCTAAATCCAATTCGGGTCCAACTCCTTCGAGGAGTTCCAAATCGTTTTTCAGTTGGTAGTACAGGTCTTGTTCGAGTAAGGCTTCAATGCGGGGGTCGCCTAAATCAACTATTGTATCCCGTGCTTCCCGGCTGCCGTGAGCGCTGCGTTCAAACAGGTGTATTTGTTGTTTGTCGCGGTCGTAGACGCCTTTAAAGCGATCGCCCATACCAACAGGCCAGTTAACCGCAAAGGTTTGCAACCCTAGTTCTTGCTCAATTTCGTCCAACAGTTCCAGAGGTTCTCGTCCCGGACGGTCGAGTTTGTTGACAAAGGTGAATATCGGCAGACCCCGCAGCTTGCAAACTTCAAATAGTTTGCGGGTTTGGGGTTCCAAACCTTTGGCTACGTCAATTAGCATCACGGCATTATCTGCTGCAGCCAGGGTGCGATAGGTATCTTCACTAAAATCTTGGTGTCCTGGGGTATCGAGGAGGTTAATCTGACATTGATTGTATTCAAACTGTAAGACTGTGGAAGTAATGGAAATACCCCGTTGTTGTTCCATTGCCATCCAGTCCGAGGTAGCTTTACGCTGTGCCCGTCGCGCTTTTACTGCTCCTGCTTCGTGAATAGCACCCCCGTATAGTAGCAGTTTTTCGGTCAATGTAGTTTTACCGGCGTCCGGGTGAGAAATAATCGCAAAATTGCGTCGTCGTTCGACGGCTTGCAGCAGTTCTGACTGAAGTTCAATTGACATACTGATAAATTGCTAGGGAGATATTACCAAAGTTAAAGTGTGGAAAATTTACCAAGAGTTTTCATACTAAGATAACTATGCTCATGTTAGCTTCGTGGTAGGCAAAAAACTCTAACGGTGGAGAAAAAGTAATGTACGACACCTACGACACTGACAAGCGCAAACTCTTATCCGCTCTCAGTCACGGTTCGATTTTTTTTAGCCTGTTGGGAATTTCTATAGGCATCCCGATTGCGATTTTGTTTGTCTCGGATGACCCAGTGGTCAAAGAGAATGCCAAAGAAGCACTGAATTTCCATTTTAATGTCTGGTTGTACGGAATTATCTTTGGCATTTTGACTTGGGTTTTAATCGGTTTTCTACTGCTGGGTATCTTGCAGATTATCAATTTGGTGATGCCGATTTTGGCAATTCTCCAAGCACTGAGTACACCTGAGAAGCCTTTCCGTTATCCGTTCATCTTCCGACTGTTGTAAAACTACAGGTTTTTGAGGCTATCCTTAGCCAAGGATACTCGTCTCAATAGAATCTTGGATGATAAGTCATTAGTCATTAGTCATCAGAGCGGTTTTGATGGGTAGCAATTCCCAGATGTACAACAGTCTAAAGACTATTGACTCTTGACTATTTTATAGTCAATTTTATTACTTAATGACGCCAGAGAAATTGTTAGTATTATTTCTGCTCTCTCTCAAGATATATGAAAAATATTATATAAGATATAAAATTGCCCTACCGGCATTCATACTAGTAGGGCAGAAGACAGTTAAGCGCTTTCTTTAGTGTCTACAAATTCAGCAACCCGCTGTTACTTGTTTGTGACGCTTTCCTTTTTGTCCATAGTGGTTTGCAAGAGCGCATCTACCTCTAAAAAACCTCATGAGCAAGGCTATTAGACATGTATTTGCAGGATGACCGAAAAATTGGGATACAAGCCCAGTCCTTCTTGGACGGCTTTTGCTGTAAAATCAGAACAAGTCGCCATAGGGCATTGGGAGACTTTAAACGGACGTGGAGACTGGGTAAGACTACTTCTGTAGAGTCGGTCAGAGAACCGTCAAGTAATCCTCGTCTTTAAGGACGAGGAGGTATGTCAATATCTTCGTATGGTTCAATTCCCATTGTGGTATGGACTCCTTTCCCTATTACTCAGCGCTAAGGGGCACGATAGCTATCTCAAGACTTTACAGGTGTCACAAGAAATTTTCTCAACAATTAAACAAGCACCTGTTAACCTTTGAAACATAAATTAAAAAGTTGTCAGGTCGGCGTACTATACTTCACAAAATGAGTCTGTCCTGGGACAGACTTGTTAACCCGGAAGTTAGTTTTTACCTTAAAAAAAAGCTATGTTCCCCACACATCGCCCTCGCCGTCTCCGTACTCATCCGCAATTACGCCGGATGGTGCGTGAAACTGTTTTAACTAAAGCTGATTTAATCTATCCGTTGTTTGCCGTACCGGGTACAGGGATTGCCAATGAGGTAAAATCTATGCCTGGTGTTTACCAACTGTCGATAGACAAAATCGTCGAAGAAGCAAAGGAAGTCTACGACCTTGGTATCCCCGCTATCATCTTGTTTGGTATTCCTGCGGATAAAGATACAGATGCCACAGGTGCTTGGCATGATTGCGGTATAGTCCAAAAAGCCGCAACTGCCGTTAAGCAAGCTGTCCCGGATTTAATTGTGATTGCAGATACATGTTTGTGCGAATACACGAGCCACGGACACTGCGGTTATTTGCAAGTGGGTGACTTGACGGGACGGGTGTTGAATGACCCCACCCTAGAGTTGCTGAAGAAGACTGCCGTTTCCCAAGCGCAAGCTGGTGCGGATATCATCGCTCCTTCGGGGATGATGGATGGCTTTGTGCAAGCTATTCGTAGTGGTTTGGATGAGGCTGGTTTCCAAGATACGCCGATTCTCTCCTACGCTGCTAAGTATGCCTCAGCTTACTACGGTCCGTTCCGTGATGCGGCTGACTCAGCACCCCAGTTTGGGGATAGAAGAACTTATCAAATGGACCCTAGTAATGCGCGGGAAGCGATTAAGGAAATTGAACTGGATATCGCTGAAGGGGCTGATATGCTGATGGTGAAGCCTGCTTTGGCTTACATGGATATCATTTGGCAAGTCAAGCAAGCTTGCAACCTCCCTGTGGCGGCTTACAATGTCTCTGGCGAGTATTCCATGATTAAGGCTGCGGCGCTCAATGGTTGGGTTGATGAGGAGCGTGTGGTAATGGAAACTTTAATCGGCTTTAAGCGTGCTGGTGCTGACTTGATTTTGACCTACCACGCTAAGGATGCAGCACGGTGGTTAGATAAGTAAAGTTAAGACGGTGACATACTCCCACACTTCAGCTTGCTGTAAGTGTGGGCTTCTCAGTGACTCCAGCTATTGCTTCGGACGTTAACTGAGCTTTAAGAACGGAATGCCCTACCGCTCTGTTTTTTATATTTATTGCTGCATTGTGGTCACGGTCAAGACTGCACCCGCAATTGGGGCAATCGTGCCAACGTTCATGTAGTTTTTTAGGAACCTTTATCCCACAACTGGAACAATCTTGACTTGTGCCAGACGCTTTAACTGGGATGACCAACAAACCAGCATTTGCGGCTTTGTTTGTCAGTATCGATAGAAAGCTTGACCATCCGGCATCAAGTACAGACTTTGCCAATCGGGTACATGAAAGTCCCTTAATATTCAAATCTTCAACCGCCACAACATCATATTTTTTCAACAGATTGTTAGCGGTTTTGAAATGAAAATCTTTGCGCTTATCAGCAACTTTTTTGTGCTGCTTACCTAGCTGTTTTACCGCTTTTAATCTTCGCTTGCTTCCTTTTTTACGACGAGAAACACGCTTTTGAATAACTCTCAAGCGTTTTTGAGATTTTCGATAGTGTTGAGGGATAGCAACAGTTTCACCTTCAGAAGTTGTTAAAAACTCCTTTAAACCAACATCAATTCCGGTAATTGATTCTGGATTGATATCTGGTTTAGTTGTTGGAACTGTCGCATCTTCCAGGCTGAGAGTTAAATAGTAACCATCAGCTTTTTTCGTAATAGATGCTGTTTTGACTTTGAAACCATTCGGGATAGGACGATGCAAAATAACTTTAACCTTACCAAACATCGGAAGGTTAATTAAATTACCTTGTCTTGAAAAGTTCGGGGGAAGGAAACCATTCCCCCCGACTTTTCGCTGCAAACACCCATCCTTCATTTGAGGATAAGTAAAAGTTCGGTAGCGGTTGCGAGGCTTAAATCTTGGCTTTCCGCTACGTTTACCGTTACTATCACCTTTAAGAAAACGGTCAAAAGTTACTTTTACTCGCTTAACCACATCCTGTAAAACTTGTGAATATATTTCGCCATAATGTGGATGGGTTTTCTTAAGACTGGGTAGTGTTTTTTTCTGACTGTAGTAATCAGGGTTATCCCTTAACTCCGGCAGATGACAAACAAGAGGACAAGCGTTCATAGGGCAACGATTCTGCTCATGCCAGGCGAAACGTCGCGCCAGTAAGTAATTGTATTGAGCGCAAAGCATAGATAAGCATCTATCTATATCCTGCGCCTGTTGTTTTGTGGGGCGTAGTTTGTACTGGTAGGCTGTCCGCACTTGTTTATCACCACCTTATTAATCAGTGTTATTATTTTAGTATACACCAATTGAATAAGATATTCCAGAAATGCTATGAAAAATGATTTTGTTTCCAAGGGTAGGTCTGTCAGTGACCTTAAAGCGCATCTAGTATTAACCACGAAATATAGAAGAAAAGCGCTCACAAACTTAATGTTGGAACGCCTACATATCATCTTTGAAGAACTATTAATTAAATGGGATTGCAAATTAGTTGAATTTAATGGAGAAGACAACCATATACACTTAGTTTTTCAGTATCATCCTGACCTAGAATTAAGCAAGCTTGTGAACAATTTAAAATCTGTATCCTCTAGAAAATTGCGTCAAGAATTTACGGAACATATTGACAATTTTTACAGCCCGAATATTTTTTGGAATAGCTCTTACTTTGTCGCAAGCTTTGGAGGTGTCACGGTATCAACGCTGAGAAAATATATTGAAAATCAACAAAACCCAGAAGATTAATAATTTGCTCGTTTCCGACCTGTCCTCTTCGCTCACCTCCGGCATTGGTCAGAGGACTGTCGTCAACTCACGCGCAATTCATCTCATCACTTACCGCGAAGCGGTAAGTGAGAGGCTTCTTGCTGTTTCAGCTAAAAATCTAGGGTGGGTACTGTCTGGCTTGGCTAGATTAAGTTTTCTGGTTTGGTCGGGGAGTCTCCACCCTAGAGCGCAAAGGAACTGGGGACTGTTAAGAATACATGTTCATGGTTGCTGGTGTCTGAGGAATTAATTTTTCGTTGATTACCCCCCACACTTCCCGAAATACCCTTCGCAACACTTCCAAGGATGTTAGGGATAGGGTAAATGTAATTAAGCTCAGCAAGCGTCCCCAAGTGTACAGTTGGTTGAAACTTCCAGATTGGCGAAGCTTTGCGGCGTAGAATTGCACCCAATAGCTTGGGGCTTTATAGGTTTTCGTCTTCTGCCAGCGCTTACGCCAAGTGAGAAAATCTTTGTTAGTGGGTGGTTCAACTCCTACTATCGGCGGTAAGTCAGCGTAACTAACGAATCTGGTTAAATGCTTTGCTACTACTAGAATTACATGCGCCCAGCAGCGGATTTCTTTAATATCGCTGACATTGATTTTCAGCAGGAGGGCTATGGCTTCTGGGGTGACAAACCGAGCTAGGGGATTGATGGACTTTGATTTTGCAGATTTTATTGCTATCATGGTTAGTAACCTTTTTTTTGTTTTGGTTGCCTCTTGGTTTATAAAACCAAAGGCAACTTGTTTTTTTTATAGTCCCCGCCCTTAAGGGCCACCGTATAGACGGGTGGGGCAGAGCGCCGAATTAGTTAAAAGAGATTTCTGACCGTTACGGAGTGGCTTATACGACTCTCAAGAATTACGCTAAGTCTCCAGGGTTAGCCACCGTTGACATCACCTCGTTACACAAGCTGGCGCGGACTTTTAACGTTTTAATTGAAGATTTGTATAAGGAAGCAAGCCGAAAACCCCGAAGTGAAAACAACAAATCTTCTTGGATTTGTTGTTTAAACGTCCTTAAGGTCGGGGATGAAGGCGAGCAGAAGTCCTTTAGGACTCAGTGGCGTTAAGTTTTCTTGGTTCCGGTAATGTATCTATCCATTCATCAATCATGCTTGAAATAGTTCTATCAAATTGAGCAGACAATAAAACAATCTTATTGTACCGACGTTCAGTCAATCTAAAGTTTAATCGTTTGTTTTTCATGATGTCATACATTGGCGTTGTAATTATGTTAGCATAGGTTTAGTCAAATAAATCAAGGAGGTGGTTACACTGGCTAAAAACAAGAAGGATAAAAAGCCCAAACCTTTAATGGGCATTCAGCAAAACGTAATTTACTGTGATGCTGATACCAAAGCTATTGTGAAGTTCTTGTGCGAGCAGTCTAATAGTCTATATAACTGTGGAATTTATTGGGCAAGGCAGATATTCTTTAAAACCGGAAGAATAATCTCTAAGTTCGACCCGATTTACGAAGTAGGCAGCAACATTCATGCCCAAGCGATGCCATCAGTACCAGCACAACAAACTTTGTTGAGCGTATCTGAAGCATTCAAATCTTTTAAAGGTTTACGCGAACTATTTTTTAAGGGAGAGTTAGACCAGAAACCTCAAGCACCAGATTACAGAACTTCTGGAGGCTTGTTCAAAGTTGCATATCCAAATATTGGTTCTGGTAGACCAACTTTAACTGATAACGGATTAATTCGTTTCCCTTTGGGATGGCAAATCAAGCGTTGGTTTGGTATCAAAGAATTCTTTCTTCCACTACCAATTAATCTCGATTTTAAAAAGATTAAAGAGTTTACAATACTCCCTAAAAACGGAGAGTTTTACCTAGAGTGCAGCTATGAAGTTGAGCCAGTCAATATCAAGTTAGACGTTAATCAAGCATTATCAATTGACCTGGGAACTTCTGCTAACTTAATGGCTTGCGTTGATACTCTTGGTAATTCTTTTTTAGTTGATTCTAGACACGCAAAGTCGATGAATCAACTCTACAATAAGCGAGTTGCTAAGCACAAAGAAGGTAAACCACAAGCGTATTGGGATGGTTTCTTAGACAAAATTACTCGCCAACGCAATCATCAAATGCGTGACCTGGTTAACAAAGCAGCGAGAATTGCTATTAAACATTGTTTAACTCATGGTATTGGAACAATCGTAATTGGTTGGAATGAAGGTATAAAAGATGGGGCTGATATGGGACGCAAATCCAATCAGCAATTCGTTCAGATGCCTTTAGCCAAATTAAAAGAACGTATTAAACAACTGTGTACTTTGTACGGTATTCGCTACGTTGAAACAGAGGAAGCTAACACTTCTTGTGCCTCATATTTAGATGGAGACTCCCTACCCAAGCATGGTGAAAAACCAGATGGGTGGAAAGCATCTGGTAGGAGAATTAAACGTGGTTTGTATCGTTCTAAAGACGGTAGTTTAATATCAGCAGATCTAAATGGTGCGGCAAATATTCTACGCAAAGTAGCCGGAAACTTAGGCATCGACCTAAGACAACTGGGTAGGCGGTGTTTGACCACCGCGAGACGAGTTAGGTTGTGGGCAACCAAATCTAATTCAACTCTGAAGAATCCCCCGTGCGTTTACGCCGGGGAGTTAGTCAATAGTTAATGTTTTTTTAAAAAAAAATAGATTATTGTGACGAAAGAGTTGGAAATTGTAGATATCCAAGCTTTGAGAGAGCGTGCTGGACTCACCCGTGCAGAAATTGCTGTCAAACTTGACATCAGTGAAACCAGCGTCCGTAACTGGGAAGCAGGTCGTACTGAACCGACCATGACACCACAAAAGTTTTTGGAACTATTACGGTTGTTGAACTCTACCCCAGAAGAGTTAGCAGCAGCGACAGAGAACTCTATGAATAATCGGCGTAAGAGCAAACCAGGAAGACCGAAATTGGATAAGGGAGATTCCTAAAGACTAACTTGACGCTCCCTCAATAGAGTAAAGCGATCGCATCCCTAATGCCTGGAGGGCACATCACTGCCACAATAGCCGCAGAACATACTTCCATGCCGTAATTGTGAACAGGAATCCTCTGTTTGAGACGCTATAGGACTGCTATGCTCAATTTCTCGTCCCAATTGTCCCTGGGTTGGCTAAATTTTTGTTAAGTCGGGTTATTGTATTTGATGCCACAATTTTTCATATATACAGATGACTTCTACAACCGAATTAGGTAATTGGGCAGCAACTGCTGATTTAACTAGTTTACGCCTGCATTTATTAGACTTATTCTGCCACCGGGCATATAAAGAAGGAGATTTTGTTCTCTCGTCGGGACAGCATAGTACTTATTACATCAACGGCAAAGAGGTAACGCTGCATCCCCAAGGGGCTTTGGCAATTGGTCGGATTCTTTTATCGATGCTCCCTGCTGATACTCATGCTGTGGCGGGTTTGACTTTGGGTGCCGATCCGATTGTCAGTGCTGTGAGTGTAGTTTCTGCTTATGAAGGGTGTCCTATTCCGGCGTTTATCATCCGAAAGGAAGCCAAGGGACATGGTACGAGGGCTTATATTGAAGGACCGAGCTTGACTGAGGGTTCCCATGTGGTGGTCCTGGAAGATGTGGTGACGACGGGGAAATCAGCGATGAAGGCTGTCGAAAGGCTCACAGAGGCTGGTTATACGGTGAATCAGGTGATTTCTCTGGTGGATAGACAGCAGGGAGGGGCAGAGTTTTATCAGTCTGTGGGGTTGGAGTTTCAGGCGGTGTTTACGATTGGGGATATTCAGGAGAGATATCGGGAGATTGGGGATTAGTAAGCGTTTAAACGAACAACAGATAATGAATTAGCCTTCATCTGTTGTTCGCACTTGCTCTGGGTAATTTTGCAACAAGTCTAATCTAGGGGTGCTGATACCACGCTCCTAGATTTTTGGACAGGGTACAAAGGCACCAGGGGGCTGGTAAAACCTTGTCCTTGGTTTTATGCGATCGCTTCCAATTCATCCTCAAACTCAGGATATTGATAATGGTGGCAGATGTGACTTAAGCCAACCCCGAAACTGAGTTTCAGTGAACAAGAGCCTGTAAAGCTGCCTTAAAATTTCACTATCACTTACAGGAAATCTTATGGTTTTTGATGTTTATATCAAGTCTATTCAAAGCAATCTCCAACGAGGAGGTGAACGTAGTCATTATCCTGCATTGAAGAATTTGCTTGATAATCCAACTACTGGGATAGACGCGGTAATTGAGGAGAAAGGTAATAAAGCGGGAGTTCCTGATTTTACGGTGAGACGTAGAGATTTGTTGGTTGGTTATGTGGAAGCGAAGGATGTGGGGATAGATTTAAATCAGGTGGAGAAGACGGAACAATTAAAACGATATCGCGAGTCTTTTCCTAATTTGATTTTGACTAATTATTTGGAGTTTCGCTGGTATGTGGATGGGAAGCAACGGTTAAAAGCAAGTATAGGGGAGTTGGTGGGAGAGGAGATTAATTTTGAACGAACCACGAAGAACGCGAAGAACGCGAAGGTTGAAGAGTTAATTGAGGGGTTTCTCAATTTTTCGGGTGCGGTTATTGATAGTCCGTTAGATTTAGCGCAGCAAATGGCTCGGTTAACTCGGTCTATTAAATATGCGACTGAGGAAGCTTTGAAAATTGAAACTGGGGATGGGGAGTTACATCAGTTGAAGCGTGGTTTTAATGAGATTTTGCTTCCTGATTTGGATGATGCTGCTTTTGCGGATATGTATGCTCAGACTATATCTTATGGATTGTTTGCAGCGCGGGTAGGTCATGCTCAAAATGCGGATAATATCTCTTTTGATAGACGGACAGCGGGAACTTATATTCCGGCGACGAATCCGTTTTTGCGACGGTTGTTTAATAGCATCGTGGAGACAGATTTAATTAGTCAAATTAACTGGACTATTGATGATTTAGTACAGTTGCTGTCTCAGGTTAATATGACCAGTATCTTAGAAAATTTTGGACAACGTACTCGTCAAGAAGATGCTGTGGTACATTTTTATGAGACTTTTCTCGCGGCTTATGATGCTGCTTTGCGGAAAAGTCGCGGTGTTTATTACACTCCTGAACCAGTCGTATCTTTTATTGTTTGTTCTGTAGATGCGATTCTGAAAAATCGGTTTAATTTACCTTTGGGATTAGCAGATAATAGTCAAAATCCAGAGACGCAACAACCACGAGTCCAAATCCTTGACCCCGCTACGGGTACGGGGACATTTCTTTATGGGGTGGTGAATCAGATTTACCAAAATCTGGAAGATATGGGAATGGCTGGGAGTTGGAATCAGTATGTACAAGAGAATTTGTTAAAGCGTTTGTTTGGTTTTGAGTTGTTAATGGCGCCTTATGCGATCGCTCACCTGAAATTAGGTCTACAACTCCAACAACTTGGCTATGAATTTAGTAATAAACAACGTCTGGGAGTTTATCTGACGAATACTTTAGATGAAGCGTTGAAAAAGTCAGAAGTTCTCTTCGCTCAGTTTGTCGCACAAGAAGCAAATGAAGCTTCAGCGATTAAAAGAGATGTTCCCGTGATGGTGGTTTTGGGAAATCCTCCTTATTCTGGACATTCTGCTAATAAAAGCGAATGGATAGCAGGATTAGTTAAAGATTACTATTATGTGGATGGTGTACCGCTAAAAGAGCGGAACCCGAAATGGTTACAAGACGATTATGTAAAGTTTATCCGGTTTGGACAATGGCGAATTAATCAAACTGGCTTTGGTGTTTTAGCTTTTATTACTAATCACGGTTATTTGGATAATCCTACCTTTCGGGGAATGCGTCAGAATTTGATGCAAACTTTTACTGATATCTACGTTTTAGATTTGCACGGTAACGCGAAAAAGAAAGAAGTTTCTCCAGACGGTTCACCAGACAAGAATGTTTTTGATATTCAGCAAGGGGTAAGTATTGGGATTTTTATCAAAGAACCTGGTAAGTCTACTCCTGCTACAGTTCATCATGCTGAATTGTGGGGTAGTCGAGTAGATAAATATAATATCCTGGGTAATTGCGATATTGAGACAACTAAATGGACAGAAATTACACCTTTTTCTCCAGATTATTTGTTTATCCAACAGAATACAGATTTGAAAAGCGAATATGACAATGGCTGGAATATTTTAGATGTATTTACTTTTCAGTCTATGGGGATTACCAGTGGGGATGATGAGTTTCTTTATGATTTTTCATTAAAAGAACTAAAAGCAAAAATTTCTACTGGATTGAAAGATTCTCAAGTCATTAAGGCAGATAGAACTTTATTAAAGATTCAAAAATGGACAACCAGAATTATAGATAAAGACTGGAAATTATGTTTATACCGTCCTTTTGACAAACGAGCTATTTTATACTGTCCTTATATTTTGGAGAGAGCTAGAGAAAACCTAGCAAATCAATTCCAAGAGGACAACCTTGGGCTGATTAGTATTAGACGCACGCGAGAAGGAACTGATAATAAATTTTTTGTGACGAATTTAGTTGCAGATAAGAGCATTATTTCTTCAGTAGATAATGCTAATATTTTCCCCCTCTACCTCTACCCAAACACCGAAAATTCTCAAGGTACATTATTCACTGAACGCACCCCCAACCTATCCCAAATCTTCCTAAATACCATTCGAGAAAAACTTGGTTACATCCCCACCCCAGAAACTATTTTTTATTACACTTACGCCATTTTTCACAGTCCTACCTACCGTCAACGTTATGCAGAATTTCTCAAAATCGACTTTCCTCGCTTACCCCTAACCTCTAACGATGAACTATTCCAAGCACTAGCTGAAAAAGGACAGGAATTAGTTCAACTACACCTGATGAAATCTAAAAAGCTCAATAAAGTAATCACCAAATATCCTGTCAGTGGTGATAACGCTGTCACGGAAGTAACCTATAAACCATCTGAACAGCGAGTTTATATCAATAAACAGCAATACTTTCAAGGTATTCCTCCAGAAGTTTGGGAATTTAAAATTGGTGGTTATCAAGTTTTAGATAAATGGCTCAAAGACAGAAAAAAAGCAAACCGAAGTTTATCCTTTGATGATGTCTTGCATTATCACCGAGTGGTAGTCGCTCTGAAAGAAACAATGGAGATTATGAATAAAATTGATGAAATTATCCCTGGGTTTCCTTTGGAATAGAAATGTGACACAAGACTATTAGACCTATGAGCAAAAGTAAATTTCTATGCGCCCTTGAGCGTAGGCTACGCGAACGGCGTTTATCGGCGTTT
>JAYKJH010000017.1:0-13507 GCA_035285345.1 Nostocaceae cyanobacterium
TTTGAATGCGGCTATAAACATAAAGGCGCGTGGGACGCACGCCCTTAAAGCTCAATTAATGTCTTCATTGAAGAGTCATTGAGAAGCCCACACTCACCCTGAAAGGGGAGTGTGTGGAGTACGTCACGACGTAATGGTATTCTTCAGCCGCGTTGTTTCAAATTCCGGATACTTCACTTCAAAATAACACTATTGAGTTAGTATTACTAAATGTAACAGTTTCCGAGGGGGTGACAAAATCCCCGAAACTCTCATGATTTCGTTGACCCCCTCGGTCGCTTACCCCGTAAGGGTTTTAGGTTTTTTAGTGCCCAGAATTTATTCTTTTGTATCCCCAAAATCCGACCCCTTCGGGATCGGGGTCTGGAAGCTTTATCGGATATGGCTTTAAAATGGAGGTGTCCCCACTCGCTCTTGAAACTCATTGAATGGAAACGAAAAATAAAACGATAGCTCGGTTGTCTGAAAATAGTCCCCACTCGCTCTTGAAACTCATTGAATGGAAACGGTAATGAAGCTAAGATATTTGGAAATTATCTAGTTGAAGTCCCCACTCGCTCTTGAAACTCATTGAATGGAAACGTTGGTTGAGGGAATCGGTATGAAGCCAATGATTAGTCCCCACTCGCTCTTGAAACTCATTGAATGGAAACGATAAACGAGCGATCGCGGTTATCGAAAATGCTCTTACGTCCCCACTCGCTCTTGAAACTCAATGCGATCGCCCCTATGTCTTCCCATAATAAAATAAAAGCTACCAAAAACCAGCTTTTTCAGTATTTATATTGAGAAAAAAGCGAGTTTTTATATTTGATATTCGTGTAAAAACAACCTAAATAATCTCAGTGGAGCTAGACTTCCCAGTTCTCCTTCCAATCTTTATTCCCCCGCTATTGGTAAAAGCACAGTGAAAGTCGAACCTTCCCCCAACTTACTTTTGACAGAAATGGAACCACCACAGCGCAATAGTAATTGCTGGACCATAGTTAAACCTAAACCTGCACCACCGGGGTCTTCTATTGTGAGGGGACGGACGCGGTAAAAGCCCTGGAAGATTTTGGGAATTTCAGCTTCAGCGATTCCAATACCGGTGTCGCGCAATTCTAACTGCACATAATCCCCTTGAATCCGGGAACGTACCCAAACCTCTCCACCATTGGGGGTGAACTTAATGCTATTGTGCAGCAAGTTAATCACAATTTGTTGTAACCAGGTGCTAACACAAGACACAGGAGGCAAATCTGAGGGTAAGATATAAGCCAGCATGATGCCTTTCTCTTGCGCTAGAGGTTGATAGGTACTCACCACCCCTGGAACAATATCACTCAGCCTTACAGGTTCTAATGTTGTCCCTTCCAAACTGCTATCGAGCTGTACCAGGTTCAGCAGACCGTTAATCAGGGAATTTTGCTGGTCACACTGGCTATTAATCATTTGTAAATAACGTTGACGCTGGGGGGGTTTGATATTCGGGGAATTCAACAGCGACAGAGCAGTTTTCATGTGGGTCAGGGGAGTTCGCAACTCCTGACACAAATGGCTCAAGTATTCATCCTTGAGTTGTAGGTTAGTGAGTAATTCTTGTTTTTGCCGCTGGATTTTGGTCATCCGTTCGATGAGCATGTGGCGACAAATTTCATCCTGATGTTGCAGTTGTTGTGCCAAAAGTCGAGAGGCTAGATGTAAAGTCTCTATAGGTTCCGGTACTCTGGGAATTTGTAAATCAGCTTCCAGCTTGGGGAATAAGTCAGGTTGAATCACCTGTTTCATCCCTTCTATAACTGGCTGAATTACTCGTCCATCAAAAGCCGTTATTACCTGCAGGGACGCTGTGATTTTTCCCTTTACCCCCTCCCGTGATTTAGTTTTGATTTTTCTGGTGCGGAGTTTCTTGGGGGGTCGATGGGCTAAAATCACCGCCGAAAACTGGGGTGAGAGAACTAAGAAAAAGTATTCCCTATGCAGGTGCTGGCTGGGTACTAGTTGGACTGGGATGTCTGGAGGTAAGGGAGTTTCCCACCCAGAAGCGGGGGATGTACAACCCCGATGAGCGGGGGAACTCCTGCAAGTGTAGATAGTGTGCGCTACACTCACCGACGAGTGATAGCGCTGAATTTCTTCATACCAAATTGCCCCTGGTGGGAGTTTGACCCACAATTTAACAGCTATTTGCTGCTCAATAAGCACATCGATAAGCGACCTCACCACTGAGAGTAAAGTAGCAGGACTTATCGGTATCGCCTGGGGAGACGCTGCGCTACTGAGAGCTAACTGATAAAGCGATACATCATAATTAGGGGCAAGTTTCATGTGTCAAGGAGAAGAAAGAAGAACGAGTAATGAAGAATTCAGAATGAAGTACCGACGTTTTCTGCTCTCTTCACTCTTTTTTCTTCACCGTTCACTTTTGTATCATACTTCTCTGTGCTAACGCCGCTCTTGCTTGTTCTCGGTCGTCAAAATGTATCTTTTCTGTCCCCAAAATTTGATAATCTTCATGTCCTTTACCAGCAATTAGCACTCCATCCCCCGGTTGAGCTTGTAAAATTGCTGACTTGATAGCAGTGGCGCGATCGCAAATCACTAACGGGTCAACTGTCTGGGGTATTCCTTCTAGAATATCCTGCAAAATTCTCTCTGGGTCTTCTGTACGCGGGTTATCCGAAGTCACCACCGCCAAATCTGATAACTCAGCGGCGATTTTCCCCATCTTGGGACGCTTAGTCCTGTCTCTGTCACCCCCACAACCAAACACGCAAATCATCCTACCCGGTATAAACGGACGTGCTGCCTTGAGTAAATTCTCTAGGCTATCGGGAGTATGAGCATAGTCCACAATCACACTGATATCTTGCTCTGGAGAGACTTGCACCGCCTGCATTCTTCCCGGAACACCGGGAAACTCTGACAAGGCTGAGGCAATTAACTGCAAATCTATACCCAAATGTAAAGCCGCACCCACCGCCGCTAGGACATTTTCCAGATTATATTGACCCACCAAGGGGGAACGAAACGCCACATTACCCAGAGGAGTATGGAGCATCCCACTCACCCCATCGGGTTGATAATTTAACTCACTCATCCACAAATCTGCTGTGGAATCGTTGACGCTGTAACTCCAGACTTGCTGGGAACTCAAACCTGCAATTAACCGCTTTCCATAGGCGTCCGAGGCATTAATTACCGCCCGTCCTTGGAGATAATCAGGGTTGAATAGTAGCGCCTTAGCGGCAAAATAATCTTCCATATCGCGGTGATAGTCGAGATGGTCTTGGGTCAGGTTGGTAAACACCGCCACCTGAAACGGACAAGCCATCACCCGTCCCTGAGCTAACGCATGGGAACTGACTTCCATCACCCCATATTCACAGCCTGCATCCACCGCCGCTGCTAATTGTCCCTGCAAGTCTACCGCAAAGGGTGTTGTATGCACAGCAGTTTGATTAAACCCAGCCCAGCGGGTGTAGAGAGTCCCCATTAATGCCGTAGACTTCTGGGCTTTATCCAGTAAATACTCAATCAAGTGGGTCGTTGTAGTTTTACCATTCGTCCCCGTCACCCCCACCAGCTTCAGCTTCTGACCGGGATAATCATAAAAAGCCCCTGCTAACTGAGCGCAAGCCACCGTCATATCACCAGCCACCACCACAGGTGCATCTGCTGTCGGAGGTACTTTCTGTGCCGCTTGGGGAGAAATAATTGCTCCTATCGCACCCGACGCGATCGCACTGTTCCAGAACTCACCACCATCCACCCGCGTCCCAGGCATACCAATAAACAAATCTCCCACATCACAAGCATGGGAATTAGTCGTCAAACCCTTCACCTCGGCGTCCAATGCTGCATCAACAGGTAATTGCACAACACCTTTAACAGCCGCTAATAATTCCCGCAGTTTCATGTCAGGGTCTCCTCACACAGTATACTTGCGCTTATTGTTAATCATTATCGACCATGTACTTCTGTAACAATTGCTCCAACTGCTTCACCGTCGCCCGTGGTGAAGGACGCGGTATAGATTCTTCCTTAGCGTCCTTAGCCTCTAAAACCCTCTGGGTTTCGCCTTCGCTATGGCGGTTCAAAAATAAAACCGGCACTTCATACTGATACGCTGCGAACCAATCATCACGAGTTGTAATATCGCGAACTTCTAAGTTAAACTTCAGATTTTCAATCTTTTCTAACTTTTCTTGCAAACCTTCACAAAGATGACATCCCGGCTTACTATATAAAATTAATCGCATTTTTGCATAGATAAAAAAGTTGGATTAAATTATAATTTACCTTACCCTAAAGCTTTATAAGTGCGTTAAACACATTGGTTGGGTTTGTGTTGAGTTGGCGGCGGTTCTATTTTTCTAAGTAGGATGATAAACTCACGTCAAGGCGCATCAATTACGGCACTCTTCTATAACCAACTGGGCGATTTTTTGCGCCGCTCCCGGTTCACCGCGTACACTCCGCAACTTAGAACGTATCGCTTGTAATTTTTCTGGATGCTGCAAATAATCTAATACCATTTCCCCTACTTCTGCAGGTTCCAGTTTCCCCACCAATTCCGGTACGACTTCTTCCTGTGCCCAAATATTCGGCCAGGCTAACAAACCCTTGCGCTTCAGAAACCACCAGTTAATTACCTTAGCAAAGCTCTTACCCACACCTGGTAAATTAGCTAATAACCCTGGTAAACCATCCCAAGCTCGCATAGCATCTAGTTGCTGGGTTGGTAGTAACACAATCATTGGTACACCCAAAGAACCAAGTTCCGCCGTATTTGCTCCCACAGTAGTTAGACAAATACTGCATTGAGATAGCACCGCATAGGCTGGTGTGTGAGTGTAGAGTTCCACACATAAACCAGATTTGGTTTTCAGTAGGGGTGGGGTTTCCCCACCCTTCCGGGTTGTGGTTTCCCCACCCCCACCTGTATCTGGTTGAGCAACAACCAATTGAGCCGCACCCCCAAACACCTGCACCATAGGATTGTGTTCCGGGTCAGCAAACCGCGCTAAAGTGTGTAAATCCAACGTCGGCGCTACAGGAATCACAAACTTAGTTTCTGGTTTTTTGGCATGGATATACTCTGCAATAGCCAAAGTCAACGGTACCCCCTGCCCCAACTTCGCCGCCTTAGAACCAGGTAGAATCCCAATTTGAATAGGGACTGGGGACTGGGGAGTTAAGATTTCCTCCTCTGTGACCTCTGTGTCTGTGTGGTTCCTTTCTTCCCCCTCAGTGATTAAGCGCGTCTGCCCTGCAGCTTCTGCCATTAAATCCCCCACGACGGTAAACTTGTGGGTATATTTGGGTGACACGCGCTTAATAATCTCTGCTTTCATTACCCCAAAACGGTCAATGAAGTTATGCCAGCGAGCATCCCATTCGGCGTAAACAACGGTGCGGTAACCTAATCGGTTACCAATTACCACCGGGAAAAATTGATCGCCACCGAGAAACAGAACTACACCGCGATCGCACCAATCCCAGTTGTCAGATGTCTTACCCCACAGCAAAAAATTCATAAAATGCTCTGCTGCTTTTACCCTATCTACTTCGGGATAGGATAGAGCGATCGCCGCTTCTTTACCTGTAGCGTGAGGACAGGGCGATAAAACTACCGAGATTCTGACTTGGCTGGAGTCATTGCCTAATTGCTGCCTTAAGGCTTTGACTACTGGACGTACCCAGGTTGTCACCTCTCCCGGTCCGTTGGAAAGAATGAGTATATCAGATAAAGGCATTGATTAACCGAATATTTACCTTAAAAAACTATTTTATTGCGCTTTTTTGCGGTTTTTTATCTTGCGTAAACTGTGGGAAATTAAAAGTTAAAAAAACTGCTGCTGACCTTGCAGAAGCTGACTTTTGTTTATTTTAATATCAAAAAAATTTACCAAAAAATCCCCAGTTTGTCAAGGTTTGCAACGAAATATTGCAAAATGTATATCAAATTGTGTCAGTTATGCGTGAAAGCCGGTTTTTGGTAGGTATTTTTTGGTAAAAAAACTCTTATTGCCTATTTGCCGAATCAGAGAACACGCATCAAAGGAGCCTAAGAAGCATGTTCACCCACGTCAAGTCCACCATTAGACATATAGCGCCTGATGACCTCCGAGGGCGTACTCTCCTCAAGGTGGTCTATGTCGTGCTGGAGTCCCAGTATCAGAGTGCCTTGTCGCAAGCAGTGCGGCAGATTAACGCCAACAACCCGAATATGGCGATTGAAATCAGCGGCTACTTGATTGAAGAACTCCGCGACAGTGAAAACTATGAGGAGTTTAAACGGGATATTGCTGCTGCTAATATCTTCATCGCCTCACTGATTTTTATTGAAGATTTGGCGGAAAAACTGGTAGCCGCCGTCGAACCGCATCGCGATAACTTGGACGTTGCCGTCGTATTCCCCTCTATGCCTCAAGTAATGCGCCTTTCTAAAATGGGCAGCTTTTCACTAGCGCAGTTGGGACAGTCCAAGAGTGCGATCGCACAATTCATGAAGAAGCGCAAGGAGAAATCCGGGTCGTCTTTCCAAGACGGGATGTTGAAGCTACTGCGAACCCTACCGCAAGTGCTGAAATACCTCCCCGTGGAAAAAGCCCAGGATGCTCGTAATTTTATGCTCAGCTTCCAGTATTGGCTGGGGGGTTCTCCAGAAAACCTGGAAAACTTCTTGCTGATGCTGGCTGATAAATACGTTTTTAAAGGAAACCAGACAAACAATAGCGCGTCTCTACAATACCAAGAGCCGGTAACTTATCCCGATATGGGGATATGGCATCCCTTGGCGCCGAGCATGTATGAGGACGTAAAAGAGTACCTCAACTGGTACAGTACCCGTAAGGATGTCTCCAGCGATTTAAAAGACCCCTTAGCGCCCTGTGTGGGCTTAGTACTGCAACGTACCCACCTAGTTACAGGTGATGATGCCCATTATGTGGCAATGGTGCAAGAATTAGAAGCCTTGGGTGCGCGGGTATTACCTGTGTTTGCCGGTGGTTTGGATTTTTCCAAACCCGTTGATGCTTATTTCTACGACCCTGTTAACAAAAACCCCTTAGTAGATACCGTTATCTCCTTGACTGGCTTTGCTCTGGTTGGTGGTCCAGCACGTCAAGACCATCCCAAAGCAATTGAGTCTCTCAAGCGGCTAAATCGCCCCTACATGGTGGCATTACCTCTAGTATTCCAAACCACCGAAGAGTGGATTGATAGCGATTTAGGCTTGCACCCCATTCAAGTAGCGCTACAAATTGCTATTCCGGAACTGGATGGTGCGATTGAGCCGATAATTCTTTCTGGAAGGGATGGTGCCACAGGGAAAGCGATCGCATTGCACGACCGAATTGCAGCCGTTGCTCAACGCGCTCTCAAATGGGCAAATCTGCGTCGTAAACCCAAGCTGAATAAGAAAGTTGCCATTACTGTTTTCAGCTTCCCACCGGATAAAGGTAACGTCGGTACCGCTGCTTACCTGGATGTTTTCGGCTCCATCTTTGAAGTGATGGTAGCTCTGAAAAACAACGGCTACGACGTGCAAGACTTGCCGGAAACCGCGAAGGAGTTGATGGAAGAAGTTATCCACGACGCTCAAGCGCAGTACAGCAGCCCGGAATTAAATATTGCTTACAAAATGCCGGTGCCTGAGTACGAGGAACTCACCCCCTACTCCCAACGCTTGGAAGAGAACTGGGGACCACCTCCAGGTAACTTGAACAGCGATGGACAAAATCTGCTGGTGTATGGGAAGCACTTTGGTAATGTGTTTATCGGGGTACAACCTACCTTTGGTTATGAAGGCGACCCGATGCGGTTGTTGTTCTCCCGTTCCGCCAGTCCTCACCACGGCTTTGCAGCTTTCTACACCTACCTAGAAAGAATTTGGGGTGCTGACGCTGTGCTGCACTTTGGTACTCACGGTTCTTTGGAATTCATGCCAGGGAAGCAAATGGGGATGTCGGGTGAATGTTACCCAGACAACTTAATTGGCACTACTCCCAACCTGTATTACTACGCTGCGAATAACCCTAGTGAGGCAACAATTGCTAAGCGTCGTAGTTACGCCGAGACAATTTCTTACCTCACACCCCCTGCGGAAAATGCTGGGTTGTACAAGGGATTAAAGGAACTCAGTGAATTAATTGGTTCTTACCAAACCCTGAAAGATAGCGGACGCGGTATCCCTATTGTTAACACCATCATGGACAAGTGCCGGATGGTAAATCTGGATAAGGACATAGACTTACCAGAAATGGATGCCAAGGATATGACCGCTGAAGAACGGGATAATATCGTCGGCAGCGTCTACCGCAAGTTGATGGAAATTGAGTCGCGGCTGTTACCCTGTGGCTTGCACGTCATTGGTAAACCACCCAGTGCTGAGGAAGCAATAGCTACACTGGTGAATATTGCTAGCTTAGACCGGCAAGAGGAAGGATTCCTTGGTTTACCCAGCATCATTGCTAACAGTGTGGGACGCAGCATTGAGGATATTTACAAACAGAACGATGCAGGCGTTTTAGAAGATGTCCAGTTGTTGCAAGATATTACAATGGCAACCCGTGCAGCGGTTAGCGCCCTTGTGAAAGAGCAAACCGACGCTGAAGGACGAGTTTCTTTCGTTTCCAAGCTGAATTTCTTCAATATCGGCAAAAAAGAACCTTGGGTGGAAGCACTGCACGCTGCAGGTTACACCAAGGTAGATAACGAAGCCACCAAACCCCTATTTGAGTACCTGGAATTCTGCTTGCAGCAAGTCTGTGCAGATAACGAACTCGGCGGGTTACTCAAAGGGTTAGAAGGCGAATATATTTTACCTGGACCCGGTGGCGACCCCATCCGCAACCCAGATGTATTGCCCACAGGTAAAAATATTCACGCCCTTGACCCCCAATCTATCCCCACAACCGCCGCTGTGGCTAGCGCGAAAATCGTTGTAGACAGGCTGCTGGCGCGCAACAGAGCCGAAAACAACGGTAACTACCCAGAAACCATCGCTTGTGTGCTATGGGGAACCGATAATATCAAAACCTACGGGGAATCACTAGCACAAATCATGTGGATGGTGGGTGTACGTCCGGTTCCCGATGCTTTGGGAAGGGTGAACAAGCTGGAATTGATACCCCTGGAAGAGTTGGGAAGACCCCGGATTGACGTGGTTATCAACTGTTCCGGCGTATTCCGCGACTTGTTCATCAACCAAATGAACTTGCTGGATCAAGCAGTGAAAATGGCTGCAGAAGCGGATGAACCCCTAGAAATGAACTTTGTCCGCAAACATGCGCTCCAGCAAGCCCAAGACATGGGAATTAACCTGCGTCAAGCAGCAACCCGCGTATTTTCCAATGCTTCCGGTTCCTACTCCAGCAACATTAACCTAGCGGTGGAAAACAGCACCTGGGAAAACGAAGCCGAGTTACAGGAAATGTACCTCACCCGCAAGTCTTTTGCTTTCAGTGCGGATAACCCAGGTACGATGGAACAGTCCCGGCAGATTTTTGAAACCACCCTCAAAACTGCTGAGGTGACATTCCAAAACCTCGACTCGTCGGAAATTTCCCTCACTGACGTTTCCCACTACTACGACTCTGACCCCACCAAGGTAGTTGCAACTCTGCGGGGTGACGGCAAAACTCCCGCATCCTACATTGCAGATACCACCACCGCCAATGCTCAGGTACGTACCTTATCAGAAACTGTGCGTCTGGATGCGCGTACCAAACTATTAAATCCCAAGTGGTACGAAGGTATGCTTTCCCACGGTTACGAAGGGGTGCGCGAGCTATCCAAGCGATTGGTAAATACAGTGGGTTGGAGTGCCACTGCAGGTGCAGTTGATAACTGGATATATGAAGATGCGAACGACACCTTCATGAAAGATGAAGAAATGCAGAAGCGTCTGTTGAACCTCAACCCTAATTCTTTCCGCAAGATGGTGACAACTTTGTTGGAAGCCAATGGACGCGGTTATTGGGAGACTAGTGAAGAGAATCTCGATAAGTTGCGCGAATTGTATCAGGAAGTTGAAGACCGGATTGAGGGGATAGAATAAAGTCCTCTTTCTCGTTCCATGCTCTGCATGGGAATGCATTCAGGGAGGGCTTCTGCCTCCCAATATATACTAGAGGCATAGCCTCTCAGTATGCGTTATGGCGGTTCTCAGTTGAGTTAGGTACAAGCACCCCACCCCCAACCCCCTCCCCGCCAGCGAGGAGGGGGCTATGATATAGCTCATGTAATTGAGAAACGCTTTACCAGGGTAGAGCCTGATCCCGAATCGTCTTGTTCTTTAAAAGTTTTTTACCTCTTTATGGCTGAAACTTACTACTTTGTTAAAGACTTAATTAACGATCTAGAGAGGGGGAGAATTAGAATTCCTTCTTTTCAAAGAGGTTTTGTTTGGAACCCAGAACAAGTTTCCTATTTTATAGACAGTATATACAAAGGTTTTCCGTTTGGTTCTTTATTGCTCTGGAGAACGAGAAATCCTTTGCGAACAGAAAGAAATCTTGGTCCGTATAAACTGCCAAATAACGATCCAGAATATCCAATAGACTATGTTCTCGATGGTCAGCAAAGAATAACTTCTATTTTTGGGATTTTTCAGAATTCTCTTGTTGCTGAAGAAAACCAAGAGACTAATTGGACAAACCTATTTTTTGAACTTAATAGTCAAGAGTCTGTGCCGTTTAAGTATCTGGATGACTCTGAACACTACGATAGCAATCAATTTTTTCCATTAAAATATGTTTTTGACTCACCTAAATATAGACAAATCACCAGAGAATTAGATGAAGAACTAGCAAAACAAATAGATGATTTAGTAGATAGATTTACAAAGGCAAGAATACCTATAGAGCGCTTTGAGACGGAAGAAAGAAAATATGTTGCTACCGTTTTTGAAAGAATTAATCGTCAAAAAGTAGACTTAGATACCTTTGATTTATTGTCAGTTTGGAACTGGAGCGAAGATTTTGATTTACAAGAAAAATTTAGAGAGATTTCTGAAGAGTTAGAACCATTTGGCTTTAAAAATATAGGTTCAGAATTACTTCTAAAGTGTTGCTCTGGTGTCATAATGAATAGCTCTAAGCCAGAAGCTTTTATAGAACTTCCAGGTAGTAAAGTAAGAGAAAAATTTGATGAAATTAGGACAGGAATATTTAGAGCTATAGACTTTTTGAAAACGGATTTAAATGTCTTTTCTCTAAAACTTCTGCCAATGGAGAATATTTTAGTTGTCCTCACATCATTCTTTGCAGCTTCACAGAAACAACCTCCTCCAGTTCCTCAAGAACAGTATCAAATTTTAAAAAGTGGTTTTGGCGCTCTTGTTTATCTGAAAGATATGCTAGAGGAGGAGCTAAAAGTACTGATATAGATATTGAAGAAGTCAAGAAGCTGAAAAATGGAATTTCTAACACTTTAGCGGATATAAGCCTTTCTATAGATACTAATTACTTTCTTAAAAATAGCTTAAATATGAGAACTATTGCAACTAAAACTTTTATTCTTATATTGGCACAGAGTAACCCATTGAACTTTATTCAGGGTACTAAAATATCTCTAGAAGATGTCTTATCTCAAGGTAATCGCAAGGAATTTCATCATATTTTCCCTAAAGCATATCTAAAAAGTTTTGGTGATAAATATAAAGATGAACAAATCAATTGTCTTGCTAATTTTTCTATATTATCAAGGACTGATAATAACAAAATAAAAGACCAGCCGCCAAGTAAATATCGCTCTGAGATGCCAGTAAATAACCAAGAATTTGCGAAAATCTTAGCGACACACTTTTGTCCTGATGATATGGTTAAAAATGATTATGATAATTTTCTACAATCCAGAGCAGGCTTACTTTTGGTAAGAGCAAAAGAGCTATCACAATGATTGCCTATTGCTGTAGATTAGGGCATAGGAATACGTGCGATCGCACTCTGTAGCGATCGCTCTTGTCGGGTGACTACTAGCTTAGATACCCAGATTTTGCTGCAATGCCCACCCTACTTATTCACGAGTGGAATCAAGCGAAGCCCTTAAGCATAAAGGCTTATCGCCTATAGCCATCCAAGCATAAGCGACCGCATCGCAATGCATCAATTATTGTTATGATTGTCTGTGTGAGAAATTTCCTTCCCATAACTTGTGGTTAAGGAAAATATATTTTTTCAAAAAAAACTGTTCTGAACATAAAATTTAAGTATGGAACCTGTTTCAATGATTACAACTAAACACGCTGCGATGGCTCTTGGTATCTCAGAAACCAGAGTTTGCTTTCTTCTGAGAAAAGGACGAATCCCCGGCGCCATTAAACAGGGTAGAGTCTGGATGATACCTGTTACAAATGGTCAGATTGAGATAATCGACGGGGATAGAGGACCCGATGGTAGCTGGAGAAGTGAATACTCGATAGAAAAGAAAAATATTCATGTATATCTACAAAGAATTCGCTCCAACCGCCACAATACAGAGAAAAAGCCGCCAATTATTGTCAAAGTTGGCAAGAAAAAAAAGTTTTACACGAATTATGCCGAAATTTCTGGTCCCTTTCGGATTATCTATAAACCAGAAGATCCCTTAGACGGTGACGCCGAGGTCTGGATTGAAACTTATGGTCGTGTGGTGACGGACAAAGAATGTGGTTGACACTCCCTTAGGTGAACAAATTTCGCTACGCTCATTTGTTAGTAAAGCCACATAAGCTTTTGGGTTTTAATTTCCGTAGTTGTAGAGTGGCGATTGCCTTATCTTCTAGCTCACAAACCCAGATTTTGCTGCGTCTACTCAACCTCTTGCTTGACTCTTGTGTTTATAAACCCCTTCTTTAACGACGGGGTATTACACTCTGAGCTACCTTGGCGGGACGACACTAGCTGCTTACACCACAAAACCCTTCTCATACATGGGTTTACAGAAACTTTAAAAAATTTTTGCCAAATCTCTACATGGTTTCCGGAATTCTCCGGCAGGAATTGGTTGTATAAGTACAAACTACCTTTTCTGTGGTTAGGGGTACTTATGAACCAGTATGCAGAATGCCCAAAATGTGGTAAACACACAGTAGTTCAACGGACTGAAAGCGTTTTTCAATGCCTCAGTTGTGACTTCAAGAAAGACTTTGATGCTCCAGCGAAAAAACCACAGGGTATTACACCGCTAGGGTTTTTTGCTTTTCTGTTTTTACTGTTCACCCTGCTGTCGATGTTGGGTGTAAGACCTTCAAAAGCTCCTGTTCCCGCTTCTAGCATTCAAAATCCGTCTGTATCTCAACAGGTTCAATAAGTATGTTAGGTATTTCTCGGCTAGTAGGTAAGTAATGGGGATGATTTTCTCACATCAGGGGGCATTTACCCTAGTTCGATAAATTCTTGACAAATTCTGGAATTGACTAACTCCCCGGCGTAAACGCACGGGGGATTCTTCAGAGTTGAATTAGATTTGGTTGCCCACAACCTAACTCGTCTCGCGGTGGTCAAACACCGCCTACCCAGTTGTCTTAGGTCGATGC